>NZ_DAMBGD010000019.1:0-28015 GCF_032060985.1 Mobilicoccus sp. | reverse complement strand
ATTCGGCGCTGCGCGCATGAATCCTCACTCCGGCCTCGCGCTTCCTCAGAAGCCCTGCTCGACCTGGCTTCCTCGTCGCACTCAGCCTCCGCGAGGATTCGGCGCTGCGCGCATGAATCCTCACTCCGGCCTCGCGCTTCCTCAGAAGCCCATGCCGCCCATGCCACCCATGTCGTCGCCACCCGGCATCGCCGGAGCAGCCTTCTCGGGCTTGTCCGCAATGACGGCCTCGGTGGTGAGGAACAGGGCCGCGATGGAGGCCGCGTTCTGCAGCGCGGAACGCGTCACCTTGGCCGGGTCGATGATGCCGGCGTTGATGAGGTCGACGTACTCGCCGGTGGCGGCGTCGAGGCCGTGGCCCGGCTCGAGACCGCGCACCTTCTCCGCGACGACTCCACCCTCGAGACCGGCGTTGACGGCGATCTGCTTGAGCGGCGCCTCGATGGCGACCTTGACGATGTTCGCGCCCGTGGCCTCGTCGCCCTCGAGGGTGAGACCCTCGAACGCCTTGGCACCGGCCTGGATGAGCGCCACGCCACCACCGGCGACGATACCCTCCTCGACGGCGGCCTTCGCGTTGCGGACGGCGTCCTCGATGCGGTGCTTGCGCTCCTTGAGCTCGACCTCGGTCGCCGCCCCCGCCTTGATGACGGCGACGCCACCGGCGAGCTTGGCGAGACGCTCCTGGAGCTTCTCGCGGTCGTAGTCGGAGTCGCTCTTGTCGATCTCGGCGCGGATCTGGTTGACGCGGCCCTGGATCTGGTCGGCGTCGCCACCGCCCTCGACGATCGTCGTCTCGTCCTTGGTGACGACGACCTTGCGGGCCGTGCCGAGCATGTCGATGTCGGCGGACTCGAGCGTGAGGCCGACCTCCTCGGAGATGACCTGACCACCGGTGAGGATGGCGATGTCGCCGAGCATGGCCTTGCGGCGGTCACCGAAGCCGGGAGCCTTGACGGCCACGACGTTGATGATGCGGCGGATCTGGTTGAGCACCAGGGTTGCAAGGGCCTCGCCCTCGACGTCCTCGGCCACGATGAGCAGCGGCTTGCCGGCCTGCTTGGTCTTGTCGAGCAGCGGGATGAGGTCCTTGATGGACCCGATCTTGCTGTTGACGATGAGCACGTAGGCGTCCTCGAGGACGGCCTCCATGCGCTCGGGGTCGGTGACGAAGTACGCCGAGATGTAGCCCTTGTCGAAGCGCATGCCCTCGGTGAGCTCGAGGTCCAGCCCGAAGGTGTTGGACTCCTCGACGGTGATGACGCCTTCCTTGCCGACCTTGTCCATGGCCTCGGCGATCATCTCGCCGATCTGGGTGTCGGCGGCGGAGATCGACGCGGTCGCGGCGATCTGCTCCTTGGTCTCGACGTCCTTGGCCATGCCGAGCAGCTCGTCGGAGACGGCCTTGGTGGCCTTCTCGATGCCGCGCTTGAGGCCCATCGGGTTCGCACCGGCGGCGACGTTGCGCAGACCCTCGCGCACGAGCGCCTGGGCGAGGACGGTGGCCGTCGTCGTGCCGTCACCGGCGACGTCGTCGGTCTTCTTCGCGACCTCCTTGACGAGCTCGGCGCCGATCTTCTCGTACGGCTCCTCGAGCTCGATCTCCTTGGCGATGGAGACACCGTCGTTGGTGATCGTGGGGGCGCCCCACTTCTTCTCCAGCACGACGTTGCGGCCCTTGGGGCCGAGGGTGACCTTGACGGCGTCGGCAAGCGTGTTCATGCCGCGCTCGAGGCCGCGACGGGCCTCCTCGTCGAAAGCGATGATCTTGGCCATGTGCGGTGGTTCCTCCCACACGTTGCGGTGTACGAAGACCGGGCGATGCCCGCGACGGACGAGCCACCCGGCAGGTGCGCCGTATCGCGCCTGCGCGTGCGACCCTCATCGGATCCGGTCGGTCGGTTGCGTCCCGACCCGCGTGCAACAGGCCTCGGACGGGCCGATTCTGTCACTCACGGGGCAGGAGTGCTAACTCCATGATTAGCACTCGGGTGGGGTGAGTGCAAACGGTCGGGGACGCTTGGGGACACCGGGCGAACGAGCGGATCCGTGGCGATGACGGCCCTCGCGCCGAGTGGTCGCGGCCGGGCACGTCGCGGCGGTTCGTCAGGCCGCACCGACGCCGATGCGCCGTCATCGCACCGGGCGACGACGGCGGGCGGAGGTGACGCCGGAACGCGGGAGATCGGTCTGCCGAGGCGTCGGCCGTGAGGTCAGGCGTCCATGCCCAGGCGCCGGGCGGAGCGGGCCTTCTGTCGCGAACTGCGCATGCGGCGGAGGCGCTTGACGAGCATGGGGTCGTGGGCGAGGGCGGCGGGGTCGTCGATGAGGGCGTTGAGCACCTGGTAGTAGCGCGTCGACGTCATGTCGAACAGTTCCTTGATGCTCTGTTCCTTGGCGCCGGGGTACTTCCACCACTGCCGTTCGAAGGCGAGGATGGCCGTCTCGAGTTCGTCGAGTTCTCCGGCGGCGCGTTCCTCGCCGGCAGGCAGCCGATCCGCTGCGTTCGCGCTCTGCGCCATGTCTCCTCCTTCGGGTCCGAGGACCCCCGCCCCCGTGGTCCGGCCCCTCGCGGGGCACCTCCGCCATCGTGCCAGCAAACGACACCGATGTCATTCACCGGGGGCCGCGTGCGTCGCCGTCCGGGGCGCCGTTCGTCATGCGGCGGCGCGCAGCCGTCAGCTCTCATCGAGAAACCCCTCGATCAGGGCGCAGAACGGGGCGGTGTACTCGATCTGGGTCCAGTGCCCGCAACGGCCGAACACGTGCAGGCGGGCCTCGTCGATCCAGTTCAGGAGCGTCAGCGACGTGCTGAGGGGGATGACGCGGTCGTCGCGGCCGTGCACGAGCAGGGTGCGGTGCCCGATCGCGCGGATGTCCGCCTCCGGGTGCGCCATCGCGTCCACCCATCGCTGCCGCGGCGCCGGGAACATCGCCGAGAACGCCTCCTGCGCGCCGGGGCGGATGCTCGCCTCGTACCGCATCCGTACGAGCTCATCGGTGACGAGCGAGGCGTCGTACGCGAACGTCTCGCGCATGAGGGTGCCCATCGCCTGCTCCGACGGCTCGTATCCCCAGACGGCGTCGAGTCCGTCGGTGAGGTCGAACGGCACCCCGACGCTGCCCATGAGCACGAGCCGCCGCACCCGCTGCGGATGCGAGATGGCGAGAGCGAGCGCCATCGACCCGCCGAAGCTGTTGCCCACGACGTCGACTTGGGGGACGTCGAGGGCGTCGAGATAGGCGACGATCTGCTCGAGCCAGGCCTGTCGCGAGTACGTGAACACCTCCGGCACCCGTGTGAACCCGAACCCGGCGAGGTCGGGCGCGAGGATCCGTCGCTGCGGCGCGAGTCGCTCGATCACGAGCCGCCAGTTCGCCCACGCGCTCACACCGGGCCCGGAGCCGTGAAGCAAGAGAAGGGGCACGCCATCGTCGCCGGTGCCGAGGTCATGGTGATTGGTCTCGACCGCCCCGGTCGCGATGAACGCCCCGACCTCGGGGTTGGGCTTCGGTGTCATGGCCGACTCCTTCGACGGACGGACGATGTGGGCGTCACGGTGTCACGCACCCCGTCGCGTCGGTGAGCGGTGTTCCTCTCTGCGGGTCCCAGGGCGCATCCGAGCCCACCGGTCGTCGTGGTCGACAGCGACGGGCCGCACCACTGCGCGACTCCACGGCGCCGCCGCGACGTCGCAGGTGAGGATGTGGCCAGAAGGCCGCCATCACGACCTCCTCTCCGCATCCTCACCTGCGTCCCTGCCTGCGTCGTCGTCCTGCCTCCGCGGCCTCACGACCGCAGGCTCCCCCGGACCCCGAACCGCTGCGCGAGGTCGGCCACCCGTCGACGGAGGTGAGCGCGGAGCCCGAGCCGAGGTCGCCCTCGCCGATGACGGAAAGCTGTCCGTCGCTCTCGAGGACGACCGCGACGACTCCCTCGAGGCTCCCCCGGCCGGTGCGTCGGAGGGCCTGGTCGATCTCCTCCTCGGTGATGCGCTCGGCGACCATGACGTCACGGAGCAGTACGCCGTCGAGGGCAAGGGCGGTCGGGCGGGAGACGAGGAACGGCCGCACCGTCGGCAGCCGGACCGACACCTGGGACACGAGCCACTGCACGACGAACAGCAACGCCATCGCCGTGACTCCCTCGACGAACGAGACGTCGGAACTCAACAGCACCGTCGCCAGCACCGAGCCCAACGCGACGGTGACGACGAAGTCGAACGCATTGAGCTTGGCGAGGGTGCGCTTGCCCGCGACCCGCGCCCCGGCGACGAGCACGACGTAGGCGCACCCGCCGACGGCGACGACACGGACGAGGTCGGAGAGGGAGTCGAACCACATGCCGTCATCGTGCCCGCGCCCGCGGCCCTCTGCACGGCGGTCCCTCGCCTCACTCCACCCCGGCGACCTCGCCCAGCACCGCGCCCAGTTCACCGCGGACGACGAGGCTGGCACGGGAGTCCATCGCCGTCGGCTCGAGATTGACGATGACGAGATCGCTGCCGCGGAAGGCCGACACCATGCCGGAGGCCGGGTACACCCCGAGGGTCGTGCCGCCGACCACGAGCACGTCCGCGGTCGAGATGGCGCCGACCGCGGCGACGACGTCCGCCTCGTCGAGAGGCTCCTCGAACAACGCACCGTCGGGGCGGACGGCTCCGCCACACACCGGGCAGTGGGGTACGGCCTCGGCGAACACGAGGTCGAGGCCGTACGTGCGCCCGCAGCGCACACAGTGGTGCCGATGCACCGAGCCGTGCACCTCCACGACGTTCGTCGACCCCGCGGCCTGGTGCAGCCCGTCCATGTTGAGGGTGACGACGCAGGAGAGAAGGCCCTGCCGTTCGAGTTCGGCGAGCGCCCGGTGGGTGCGGTTGGGCCGGGCGTCGGGGTAGGCGAGGTAGGTGCGGAAGAAGTCCCAGAACGCCTCGGGATCCTCACGCAGGCACGTGAGGCTGAGAAGGGAGGAGAAGTCGGCGACCGCCGGACGGCCGAGGACCTCGAACCCGCCGTCGAGGGAGCGGAAGTCGGGGATGCCCGAGCGTGTGGAGGTTCCGGCGCCGCCGAAGAACACGGTGCTGCCGGACTCTCGCAGGAGTCGGTCGAGCGCATTGACGTTCTCGCGTGAGATCACGGCGACATGATCCGCCCACGATCACCGCCCACTCGCACCGGGCCCCGTTCGCGGCAGTCGGGACCCTCGCCACGCGCCCACCGTCCGACCCTCCGGGCCCGCGCAGACCGCCTCGCGACTCCGGGCACAACTCTCCGCCCGAGGTGAGCATCGCAGGTGAGGATGCCGCCGAAAGGTCGCCATCACGACCTCCTCGCCGCATCCTCACCTGCGTTCCCGCCTCCATCCTCGTTCCCTCTCGCCGCTCGCCCTCGCCCGCGACCTCGCCCGTGTCCTCACGAGGGCACGACCGCCGGCGCCGGTCGACCCGGCGTCGATCCCGCCTCGTCGACACGCGAGGTCGCTCGGCGGTCGGTACCGTCGCGCTATGGGTGTCGTCGTCAGGTCGCTGGAGCCGCACGAGTGGCGGACCTACCGGGCCGTGCGCCTGGCCGCCCTGCAGGACTCGCCGCACGCCTACTGCGGGTCGTACGCGCAGAGCGCGGAGTACCCCGAACAGCTGTGGCGCGACTGGTGTACCGCGACCTCGTGGTTCGCCTTCCTCGACGAGGACCCGGTCGGCATGGTCCGGATCAACCCCGAGGCCAAGGAGGGCGTCCCCGAGATGCTCTCGATGTGGGTCGCGCCGCGCGCCCGCGGCACGTCGGTCTCCACGGAACTCGTCGACGCGGCGGTCGTGTGGACATGGTCCTCCGGCGGGTCGGGACTCCACCTCCACGTCATGGAGGACAACGTCCGCGCGCGACGCTTCTACGCGCGCCTCAACTTCGTCCCCACCGCGCGCCACGAACTCCCCGACGGCCGCTACCTGCTCGAGATGACCCGCAACCTGGCCTGAACACCGGTTCCCCCGTCACCTCCCGGTGCCTGAGAGCGCGGTCCGCCGACACGAGGCGGCAACCCTCAGCCGCCGCATCCGCCGTGCCCACCCGGCCAACGCGCCCGACCCGCGCTCAGGCCCGGGCGCCGCGCGGTCCCGCCGCGCCACCGGGCCCGAGCACCATCCCGCTGCGTGCCGACGACGAGGCCGGAGAGCGCCTGATGCACGGGACGAGAGAGGGCCGCTCAGTGGCCCGGCGGCGCGGGCCGCGGGCCGACGAGGTCGTCCACGGCGTCGGTGAGGGTGGGGAACCGCCACGTCATCCCCGCCTCGGCGAGGACCCGTGAGGTGGTGTGACGTCCGGTGAGGGCGAGGGCCGGGTCCGTGCGCAGCGCGAGCGCGCCGAGGCGCAGGAGCGGCGCCGGTGTGGGGAGGCCGAACCGCCGCCGGGAGGCTCGTCGCAGGATCGCCATGAGCTCCGCGTTGCGGACGGGGTTGGGCGCCGCCGCGACGACGACACCCGGGCCAAGGTCGAGCTCGGGCTCCAGGCCGAGGGCGGCGCGCGCGATCGTCAGCCAGTCCTGCACGTGGATCCAGCTGAACCACTGGCGTCCCTCACCGACCTGCCCACCGAGTCCGAGGCGGGCCAGCAGGAGCAACCGGTCGAGGGCCGGGGTGTCGCGGGCGAGGACGATCGAGGTCCGGACCACGACGACATGATCCGCATTGGCCCCCTCCACCGCCTCCTCCCACGGGCGCGCGACGCCGGTCATCTGGGGCAGACCCGGGTCGGGCAGCGGTGACGTCTCGTCCAGACGCGCCTCCCCGGCATCGGACCAGATCGCGGTGGTCGACGCCTGCAGCCACCGGGGCACCGGCCTCGCCAGTTGCTGCGAGGCGAGGACGAGGGCGCGTGTGGAGTCGACCCGGGAGGCGCGCAGATCGGCGATGTTGGCCGCCGTGGGACGGGCGTCGACGAGCCGACCGGCGAGGTTGACGACGCCGGCACATCCGTCGAGTTCGGCGACCCACGGGCCGAGGGTGCGCCCGTCCCACGCGACCTGTCGGTGTCGCAGGCCTGCGGCGGGGCGTCGCGTGAGGACGACGACCTCCACGCCGCGGGCGGTGAGATCGTCGGCGAGCGCCGTCCCGAGCGCGCCGGAGCCGCCGGCGATGACGACCGGGCCCCGCTCAGCGCGAGGTTCCGACGAGGCCGTCGGCATGTCGTGCCCCATGGCCCCATCCTCGGCGACGGGTGGTCCGTGCGCGTGAGGTCGACGACTGCCCGGTCCGTGAACCGCGTCACGGGCCGGGGAGCGGCGGTCAGTCCGTCGCGCCCTCGGCCCCGTCGGAGTCGGACTCGAGGGTCATGGCCGCGTTGACGAGGGCGAGGTGTGACAGGGCCTGGGGCAGGTTGCCCCAGAAGTCGCCGGTGGCGGGGTCGATCATCTCGGCCATGAGGCCGACGTCGTTGGGTGCGGTGGCGACGAGCTCGTCCATGAGCTCCCGCGCCTCGGCGGTGCGGCCCACGAGATGCAGCGCCGAGACCATCCAGAAGCTGCATGCGAGGAACGCGCCCTCCTCCTCCCGCATCCCCGAGTAGCGGTACAGGTGCGGCCCGGCGCCGAGCTCGCTGCGGAGGGCGTCGATCGTCGAGCTCATACGCTCGCCGCGATCGAAGCCACTCACGGCGTGCAGCAGGATCGAGGCATCGAGACCCTGGGAGCCCGGGTACCAGGTGTAGGTCCGGCGGTCCTCGTCCCAGCAGTTCTCCTCGACCCACGTGCGGATGCGCTCGGCCTCGGCCGTCCACCGGGCGCTGTCGCCGGGGATCTGCCCGGCCTCGGCGAGCTTGGCCGCGCTCGTGAGGGCCTCCCACGCGCCGAGCCTGGAAGTCGTGTAGTGCTCGGTCCGTTCCAGCTCCCACATGCCGGCGTCGGGGCGGCGCCACCAGTCGCAGGCCTGGTCGGCGATGTCGGCGAGTGCACGGCCGGTGGGGGTGTCGAGCACGTGCCCGTTGTCGACGTAGAGGCGGACGATGGTGAACAGGTCGCCGAAGATGCCGAGCTGGAGCTGGTCGGCCGCGCCGTTGCCGTTCTTCACCGGACCGATGCCGCGCCACCCGGGGGCGTCGGTGATCGTCTCGGTCGGCGGTGGCTTCTCGCCCTCCAGGGTGTAGAAGATCTGCGGTTCCGGCCCCTGCTCGCGGATGCGCCGGAGCATCCAGCTGATCGCCGCGTGCGTCTCCTCCCGCAACCCGAACCGGAACATCGCCTTGAGCGCGTACGCCGTGTCACGAACCCACGCGAACCGGTAGTCCCAGTTCTTTTCCGTCGTCGGGGACTCCGGCAGCGAGGTCGTCGCCGCCGCGACGAGCGCTCCGGTCGGCGCGTGGACGAGCATCTTCAAGGCGACGATGCTCCGCCGCACCTGCTCGTCCCACGGGCCCGAGCACGACACGTGTCCACTCCACCGCTCCCACGACTCGACGGTGTGATCGATCGCCCGGTCGATGTCGGCGGGCGGTGTGAGGTACAGCGGTTCGTCCTGGGTGGCGACGAGCCCGAGGATGTGTCGCGATCCCTTGGCGGTTCTGAGTCGGACACCGATGCGGTTGTCGTGCACGTCGATGTCGGTGCCCTCCCCGGCGCGTACGGCGAGGGTGAGCCCGTCGAGGCGCAGGACGTACCCATGCAGGGTCTCGCGAAGCCACGGGGAGGCGCACCGGAACGCCGTGCCGGGCGCGAACTCCGCGACCATGTCGACCTCGCCGCGGACGCCGTCGATGCGGCGGCCCAGCTGGCTCCAGGGCAGCCGACCAGCGAGCCCCGTGGTGAGGGCGTCGGTCACGCGCACGACCCCGTCCGGCGTCGTGAAGGTCGTCGCCAGTACGTTCGTTCCCGGCAGGTACTCCCGCGTCGAGGTGAACTCGCCCTCGGGTTGCAGCGTGAGGCGGCCCCCGAGCCGAGAGTCGACGAGGGCCGAGAACGCCGGAACGCCGTCGATGCCGGGGAGCGGCAGCCAGTCGATCGCCCCGTCCTGCGCGACGAGCGCGACCGTGCGTCCGTCGCCGATCGCGGCGTACGTGCGCAGGGGCGCGTAACCGTCGTCGTCGCGCAGGCTCAGGCCCTCGACGGCGTCGCTCGCGGGTGCGGGGGTCTGTCGGGAGGTCTTGCCCTTACCGGAGGTCACGCTCACGACGGTAGAGGGTCGCACCGACGACGCTTCCCTCACCCCGAGCCCTCCCGCCCCGGGGTGGGCTCGGGGGTGTCACCACACCCACTGCCGGGCGTCCCGGTCCGACGGCGGCGGGTGCACCTCACCCCACGGAGCCCGGTCGACGCCCGGAGACCCGCACCCGCCCCGGGCGGCGTGGTCCTCGGCCGCGTTCGCGGTCCCCTCGCCCCCGAGGTGGCGGGACTCGTGTGACCCGGCTGAAAAAGGGGGTGACCGGCGTGGGGGTCGACCTCCATGCTGGCGGGGTGACCGGTACGCACGCACTCCTCCACGTCTACGACACCCAGCTTCGTGGGGAGAGCGAGTTCGCCTCCGCCGACCGGGTCGACCGTGACGGCCCGGTGCTCGTCGGCCGTTACCGGGAAGGCCGCGGGTTCGTCGTCCACGAGGCCGGGTGGCGCGCGTCGACGGGCGAGGTGGCCCGAGTCGCGCGCCGCGTCCTGGCCCCGCTGCTCGACGACCCCGCGGTCACCGACGTCGAGTGGAAGACCCGCGGCCACGACACCGTCCAGGCGGCCCTCGACGACGCCCTCCTCGATCTCGGTCTCGTGCCGGGCGAGGTCGAGTCCGTGATGATCGGCCGGGCCACCGACCTCGCCGGCGACACCCCACTCCCGGAGGGCGTCCGGATCCGCCGGATCACCGCGGAATCCGACGTGCGGGCGATGTCGGCGATGGCCGACGAGGCGTTCGGCGACCCTCGTTCGGAGCGAACGGCGGACGCGCTCATGCGCCGCCTGGCGGACGAGTGCGGCGACCCCGAGGGGATGAGCCTGTGGATCGCGGACGCCGACGGCGAGATCGTCTCCTGCGGACGCCTCGAGCCCGTCCGCGGCACCGACGTCGCCGGTCTGTGGGGCGGGGCGACCCGCGCCGACCGGCGACGCGGCGGCGTCTACCGCGCGCTCACCGCAGCACGCGCACGACATGCCCTCACACTCGGCCGCACGCTGCTGCACAGCGACTGCAGCGCCGACTCGCGGCCGATCCTCGCGAGGTCCGGCCTCACGAAGGTCACGACGACGACCCCGTACGTGTGGCGCCGCTGACCCGATCGGGGTCGGCGCGAGGGGCCACCACGACGACGATAGGTTGACCCCATGCCCGCCCCGCTCGCCGATCTCGTACACCCCTCCTGGGCGGAGGCACTCTCCGAGGTCGAGGACGAGGTGCACCGCATCGGCGACTACCTTCGGGCCGAGCTCGACGCGGGACGCCCCTATCTGCCGGCAGGCCCGCACGTGCTCCGGGCCTTCGAGCGCCCGTTGGCGGCCGTGCGGGTCCTCATCGTCGGCCAGGACCCGTACCCCACACCGGGACACGCGGTCGGGCTGTCCTTCTCCGTCGCGCCCGAGGTCTCCCCGATCCCCAAATCGCTCGTCAACATCTACCGCGAGATGGGCACCGACCTCGGCGTCCCCACCCCGAGCACCGGCGACCTCTCGCCGTGGGCGGACCGTGGCGTCATGCTCCTCAACCGCGTGCTCACCGTCCGGCCCGGTGCCTCGGCGAGCCACCGCGGCAAGGGATGGGAGACCGTCACCTCGTGCGCCATCGAGGCACTCGACCGCGCGCACGCGGCGGGACAGCCGATGGTCGCGATCCTGTGGGGTCGCGACGCCCGTTCCCTCGCGCCGGCGCTCGGGAGCATGCCCCGCGTCGAGAGCGCCCACCCCTCTCCCCTGTCCGCGCACAGCGGTTTCTTCGGGTCCCGTCCGTTCACCCGCGCCAACACCCTGCTCGAGCAGCAGGGCGCCGAACCGATCGACTGGAGACTTCCGTGATCTCGTTCCTCACCCCGCCCGAACAGGGCTGGCGTCGCTACGTCGCGATCGGCGATTCGTTCACGGAGGGGATGAACGATGTCGACCCGCAGCGCCCCGAGCAGTTCCGCGGCTGGGCCGACCGCCTCGCGGCGATGCTCGACGAGGCCGCGCGCGAGCGCGGTGGATCCCTCGACTACGCCAACCTCGCGATCCGCGGGCGCAAGCTCGATGACATCGTCGGTCGCCAGCTCGACCACGCGCTCGAGCTCGAGCCCGATCTCGTGAGCATCGTCGGTGGCGGCAACGACATCCTCCGCCCCCGCGCCGACCTCGGGGCGCTCGCCGCCCAACTCGAGGACGCGGTCGTCCGCCTGCGTGAGAGTGGCGCCGACGTGCTGCTCGCGACCCCGACGGACCCCAAGGACGCCCCGGTCATCCGCGCCGTGCGGGGTCGGCACGCGATGTTCGCGGCGAGCATCTGGAGTATCGCGCGGCGTCACGGCTGCGCGGTGATCGACCAGTGGGGCATGCACGCCCTCAAGGACTGGCGCTCGTGGAGCGAGGACCGCCTCCACATGAACAGCGACGGCCACCGCCGCGTGGCCCTCGCCGCGTACACCGCGCTCGGATACTCCCCGGTGGACGCCGACCCCGACGCCCCGAGGTCTCCCGCGCCGTCGATCGCCCGGTCGCAACAGTGGCGCAACGACCGCGAGTGGGCGACCGTGCACCTGCGGCCCTGGGTGGGGCGACGGCTCACCGGACGTTCCTCCGGCGACGGACGCCCCCCGAAGCGCCCCCTGCTCACGCCCCCGGAATGAGCGAGCCCCGGGCGCGGTCTCTCGCCGCCCCCGGGGAGACGACGCCGCGCCGCGAACGACACCACGCCGACGCGCGTGGGGCCGCGATGCGGGCGCCGATCACCGCGTCGCCGTGCCCCCCGATGTCGGCCGGATGGAACCGCCGCCCGGATTCCAGGCCCGCGCCACCGCACGCCGATGCGAGTCGTCCAGGAGGGAGAGCGGGGTCACCGAGACGGAGGTGAGGCCGTTCGTCGCCGACTCCAGCAGCCCCTCCTCGAGCTGCTCGGGACTGATGACCTCTCTGGAGTCGTCGCCCTGGCCCGCCCACAGCCCGACGGACATGGTGACCCGGTCGAGGCGGGCGGCGCCGACCGAATCCGCGAGGGACTTCGTGATCTGCCGGGAGTAGGAGGGGTCCTGCTGCGAGATCCCGAAGTAGTTCCACACCGTGAGGTGGTCGGCCGTCTCGAGCAGTTCGGCGTAGTCGTGCCCGGAGTCCGGGCGGGAGCCGGGGCCGGTCCAGTTGGCGCGGACGTCGACGTCCACGGCCTTGCCGGTGGGATGGACCTGAGCGGCGCACCGTCGCACCACGTCGGTGACGACCGCCGAGCGGAAGGCGCCGAGTGACTCCGCAGCGGTGTCGATCGCTCCGGATGCATCGCGCGGCCAGTCCTGCTCACCGGTCATCCGGCGGAAGACCTCGAGGTCGTCCGGGCCGTACCCGCTCTCGACGAAGAGCTCGGCGAGAGCCACGCGATCGACGTCGTATCTGCGCGCCACGGCGCCGCACATGTCGGCGATCTGCTCACCCCCCTCCCCGACGAGGGCGGCCGGGCCGAGGACCTCGGTCGACCGCGTCCCGTCCGTGGCCAGCGCGCCCAGCTCGGGACGCTGGGCGATGCGTCGCGGCGCGAGGACGTCGATGGTGAGGGTGATCGACCGCCGCCGGCCGTTCCCGTCCTCCTTGAGCACGTCGACCGCCTTGGCGACGTAGTCCTCCCCCGACGTCCTGACCGGGGCCGACCACGACGCCGAATGGTCGGGCCAGGGGAACGCCGTCCACTCCGGGCGCCCCACACTCACCGTGACGCCGGTGGCCCCCATCTCGTCGAGCGTGGCACTCACCTGGCTCCACGAGCGGGAGCTCGCGACCACGTCCTCGTACCCGATGCCCACCAGCCGCTCGCTCGCGACACCACGTCCCGCTCGAGGGTCCTCATCTCCCGACGGGCCGAGGGCCGGGAACCGGCAGCTCGCCGCGGACATCATGAGCGCAGGGACGACGAGCGAGACGGCGACGGCTCGTCGCACCCGCTGACGACGACGCGAGGTCGGGGGCACGCCGTCAGGAGACACGCCGGGCCGCCCTGGCCGGCAGTACCCGTGGCACCGAGACGACGCCCGTGCGCTCGAGCTTGTTCCAGCGGACCGGGGCCTTCTGCAAGGCGGCCACGAGGGCACGGAGCATGGTCAAGCTGACGAAGACGGAGTACAGGGGCCACAGGGGGATGGTCCATGCGTGTCGCAGGTCGCGCGGAGCGCGGTCCAGTAGCGCCGAGACGACCGCCAGGAAGGCGGCGACGACGAGACCCAGCCACATCAGTGCGCCCCACACCTGGTCCGGTGTCGGCCCCGCCACGCCACCACCCGTCCATGTCACGACGCCGGCGATGGCCGCGACGAGCAGGATCGTCTGGAGGACCGGCACGAGAACCATGGTGAGCGACATGTACATGAGCAGGACGCCGAGCATGCCGCGCTGAGGGGTGAACATCGCCGAACCGTGGATCCGGAGGGCCTGAAGCAGACCTCTCGACCACCGAACCCGTTGACGCCACAGCCCGGACACCGTCGACGGAGACTCCGCGTAGACGATCGCCCGCGGCGCGAACACGACCCGGTGTCCGTGACGCAGGAGTCGCCACGTGAGCTCGAGGTCCTCACCCACGGTGTCGGTGCGGAACCCGCCCAGATCCACGACGACGCTCCGGCGGAACGCTCCCACGTTGCCGGAGATGATCGGCATGCACCGCGCGAGGTGCAGGGCCCGACGCACGAGCCCCGTCCCCACGTGACTGATGAAGGCGAGGAACCGGGTCTGGATCCGGTCGAGGTTGACCGGCCGGTCGTCGCCGCAGACCGCGACGACCGAGGGGTCGGTGAACGCCCGGAGGGCCTCGGGGATCGTCTGCTCGGTGAACACGCCGTCGGCGTCGACGAACATGACGATCTCCCCGGTACAGGACGTCAGGCCCGTGTTGAGCGCCGCCCCCTTGCCACCGTTCTCCTGGTGGACACAACGGACGCGCTCGTCGGTCTCGGCCCACAGCCGCATCCGGCTCATGGTGTCGTCGGTCGACCCGTCGTCGACGAGCACGACCTCGATCCGACCGTACGGTTGGCCGAGGATCGAGGCCACGGCCTTGTCGAGCACTTTGGCCTCGTTGAACGCCGGGACCACGATGCTGACGAGAGGCTGGTCGGCGAGCAGGCCCGGGTCCTTCCGCCTCCTGAACTGCGCCGCCTCGAACCACAGGGCGAGCGGCAGGTACACCGCCTTGACGGTGCCGGCGAAGAACACGACGATCGCGGCGGCGGCGAGAAGCCACGACGCCTGCAGGAAGGACGGCAACACCGCACTCATGTCGATCCGGGGTCCGCGCCGGTCATGTTCCACTCCTCCAGCAGCCGGGCGAGCAGCTCCGGCGCGTACGCGCTGTTGGCGCCGAAGCGCGCGTTGACCTCGAGGACCACCGGCGCACCCCAACCGTCGCGTCGTACGTCGACGTCGAGCGGACCGCGCAGGCCCAGCGCGAGCACCGCGTCGGTCGCGACCGCGGCCACGTCGGCATCCTCCTCCGGGGACACACGACGCACCGCTTCCGCGTTGCCGACGCGACCTTGTTTGAGGGTGGTCTTCTCCAGGACGACGCTCGTCACGTCATCGCCCCCGGAGGGCACGTACACCTGGACGGCGTACTCGGCCCCGTCGGCGAACTCCTGAACGACCTGTCCGGGGCGCTCGAGGACCTCCCGCGTCCACTCGGCCGCCGAGTCGACGACCGTGACCCCTCGCCCGCCCCGGCTCGTGCGGGGCTTGACGATGAAGGGGAACGCCATCGGAGGCGAAGGAACCGCGTGGTCGCCCCCCTCCGACGACGACACGAGGGCACAGGTGCGGGGAGTCGGCACACCCGACTGCTCGAGAGCCCAGGCGGTGATCAGCTTGTCCTGCGCACGCCAGACCGCCTCCGACGGGCTGATGACGACACGAGCCCCCACGAGGTCGGCGACGCCGGCGAGGATCGGCAACTCCTCCTGCACCGTGGGGATGACGACGTCGATGGCCTCGCGGCGCACGAGGTCGCGGAGGCGAGGGAGGAAGTCGGGCGACGTCGCGGCCGGTACGACGTACGTCCGGTCGAAACGCGCCTCGGCGTCGAGCGAGAGAGGCTCCATGTCGACGCCGACGACGGCGTGTGGGGTCCCCTGGAGTTGGCGACCCAGAGAATCGCCCGCGGGTCCGCCCGCACCGGTGATGAGGAGCCGCGCCACGTCAGACCAGACCGGCCTGATCGGCCAACAGCCGGACCACTTCGAACGCCTCGGCCCGTTCGCGCCGAACCTGTCCGCCGCGGAACATCGCCATCCCCTCCAGGTGCTGCTGCTGCATATACGTACGCTTTCCCCTCAATTGGTCCTGGTGGGCCTGAACGGCATGTTGCTTGACCACCATGTAGTCGGTGACGTCGAAGAAGACGGTGGGTTTGAACTCCGAGGTGACCGACGGCGACTCGAAGCACAGGATGGAGTGGTGTCGTCGTGCGGCCCGGAGAACGGCCTGGTGCACGGCGAGATGGTCCTGGTGGTAGTCGTGGGCCGAGTGCGTGATGATGAGGTGAGGGTCGATCGACCTGATGTGATTCTCGATGGCCAAGGTCATCTCGCGGGATGTGAGCGCGAGATGGGTGTCGGGAAAGTCATGGACCAGGACGTCGCCGACGCCCAGTCTCCGCGCACCGTCGCGCGCCTCGGCGCACCGCACCGCGGCAGCCCCACCGACTCCTCCGCGACTGAGGACGAGTGCGTGCACGTCGTGCCCCATGTCCACCAACTTCGCCAACGTGCCCCCACACGCCAACTCGAGGTCGTCCGGGTGCGCACCGACGGTGAGGACTCGCTTGGGGACGGGGGCCGCCTCGGCACGGATGCGGCAGGTGATGACCGTGAACAGCCCTCCCAGGAGCAGGATCGAGCTCATCGTGATGGCGGCGACCGCCACCACCGTGCACCACCGCTCGGACAGGTGGAACATCCACGGCGAGAGGGCGAGAACGATGATGGCGACGCTGCCCGCCAACAACCCCTGGCGAAGAAGGCGGGCGTGTCGCACGTGCCGAAGGAGCAGTTGCGAGGACGGACCCCATGCGAGGAGACCGAACAGGACGGCGTGCGCGAGAGCGACGGCGAGACAGTCGGCGTGCGCTGTTGCTTCCATGACGCTCAGTTCCCCACCCCAGGAAGCCGACAGGCCCCGGCCGCCGTACGAGACCCCGCGGCATCAGGGGACACGACGACAGGACGAGAACAGTGCTCGACCGCGTCGTCGCACGGCCCACCGCCAGATTCGCTGAACACAGCAGTGCAGCCTTCCGCCCCAAGATGCATCCGGTAGACCGGTCGTCCGGCCGGCGGACTCACCTCCGGGCACCCCGGCCGGAGCCGAGAGGGTCAGGGGATGGGTGGCGACGCGGCGAACGCAGCCTGCGCCGCGTTCATCTGGACGATCGTCCTGTACATTCGTCCAGGATACTAACAGGCAGCGGTCGGCAGGTGCAACGAGAAGACGGGCGGCCGTCGGGTGCTCCCGCTCGACAGCGTGAACCGGCGACCGCGGGGTGGACCCCGAACACCGCACCCTCTGCGGGTGGTGGACGTTTCAACACCACGTGTCGAGGACGGCCATGTCCTGAGCCTCCCTCCGCGCCCTCACGTTCACCCTTCTCGAACGACCCGGCCATCCGCCCCCCTCGTGCGCCCGTCGCGCTCCCGCACCACCCGTCCCGGCCGTCGCACCCCCCGGCCGCGCCCCGGACTCGTAGACTCGCGCAGGACCCGCCCGGCGAGCCTGGAGGACCGACATGGAGTGCACGACGACCGTCGAGATCGCCTCGGATGTACAGACGGTGTGGGGCGCCGTGGCCGATCCCGAGGCCTGGCCCCGGTGGATGGACGACGTTCGTCGCGTCGAGGCGACCGGCCCGGGTGCGCCCGCGAGATACGGGTCGGAGTACCTCGTCAAGCAGGCCTGGTGGAAGTTCGACGACCAGCGCATCCAGGTTCGCCAGGTCGAACCGGAGCGCCGTTTCGAGTTCGTCGCGGAGACGAGCGCCGGCAGGTTCGTGTTCGTCTACGTCCTCGAGGAGATGGCGGATCGGCGGATCGCCGTGACGTCGACGCTGCGCCACGACGACCTGACCGGGCGGCTCGCGGGCGGCATGGCCAAGGGCGAGATCGAGAAGACCCTCGTCAAGGAGGCCGCCCAACTCCGCGACTACTGCGAGGCGCAGTCACCCCAGGACGTCATCACCCGGTAGCCGGCGACCCATCGCCCGTCCCGACGACGGGCGCGGCCGATGCGGCGGCGGCCGGTTCGGCTGTGGGCGGGGCCGCGGTCGGCACGGTTGCGCCGCCGAACCGGCGGATCTGCGAGGCGGCTCCGATGAGCACGAGCCCGGTGAGCACGAACAGCACCGCGCGCAACACCCCGTCGACGGAGTGCAGATCGGCGAGGAAGAGCTTGGCGATCGCCGCGGCCATGAGGACGAAGCCCGCGCGGCTGAGCGGTGAGGCGGGGCGGAGGATCATCGCGACGGCGACGCCGACCCACACGATCGTCGTGATGACGTTGGCGCCCATCTCCTGCAACGACGAGGCCCCGTCGAGCAGACCGACGGCGACGATGCCGGAAGTCGCGCCGTAGAGACCGAGCGCGATGCCGGCGAGGCCGAGCACATCGGCGGGCACCCGCGCCGGCCGCAGACCCGAGCGGCTCGCGAAGGTGAGCGCCCCCACGGCCGCGAGGAGGGCGCCGACCGCGACGGCCTCCCACTGCGTCGTGCGACCCACGGTGGAGGTGGCGAGCAACGCCGGGAGCGGCACGAGGGCGAGCAGGCAACCGAGCGCCGTGACCGTGAACGCCAGCGACGCCCCCCACAGGGCGAGGGAGGTTCGTACCCGCGCCGCGAGGAGCAGCGCGAGCGCCTCGAACGCCAGGAGGACCGCGACGGCGCGCCACGACACCGGCAGCGTGGTCGTCGCGAGGAACAGGTAGGTGACGGCGCTGACGGTGAGCATGCCGCGCATCCCCCGGCGATACCGGACCGCCGCGGCGGCGGCGAGGGTCGCGAGGACCCCGGCGAGGATCGTATCGAGTCGCACGCCGCCGCCCTGACCCTCGTGCACCCGGAGCGCGAGCAGGGAGAACGCGGTGGCGGCGGTGGCCGAACCGAGGATCGCGACCTCCCCGACGGCCATGGCGACGGCGGCCACGAGGGCGAGGACGGCGAGCGCCGCCAGCACGGGCGCGAGACCGGGACCGCCCGCGGCGAGGGACCAGACGACACCGAGCAGCGCGACGAGGCCGAGCGCGACCGATGCCCAGCGGAACAACCGGAGCCACCGGTGCTCGACAACGGCGAGGACGACCGGGACGTACGCGACGGCGGCGAAGACGGTGAGCTGGGTGTACCCCGCGGCGTGGTCGAGAGGGACGATCACGGCGAGGACGAGCAGGGCCTGGAGGTAGACGAGTCCGGCGAGACCGGCCGAACGCCATCGGTGCCCGGCGAACACGCCCGCTCCCGCGAGCCCGAGCGCACCGAGGACTCCCACCGGCGGCGGCACCCACCCATACACCGTCGTCGCCGCGACGGCCACGCCGAACGCGGCGGCGGCCGAGGTCGCGGCGAGTGCCACGGCGGCGTCCTCGCCCGTGCGACGAACGCGGCGAGAGACCAGGCCCAGCACGACGGCGAGGACCGCGAGGGCCGAGACGCGCGCGATCGGCCCGAACAGCCCGGCCGCGATGGCCACGGCGAGGAGGAACCCGACCCCGAGGATCGTCACGATCGCCCCGGCCACGGCGAGCACGCGCTCGGGGGTGAGGGACGGGGCTCGGCGCTGCGCCGCACGAGCGGGTGTCCCGAGCTCGGCGGGGCCGGATGCGGACGGACCGGCCTTGGCCGACAACGGTGCGTGCGGTGCGGATGCGTCCGTCGCGCCGAGAGGCCCGCCCCCGCGGGCAGCGGCGTCGGGCGGGGTGCGTCGGCCCCGCCGCAGCGACCCCGACGGTGCGGCCCAGGGGTCGGAGGCGTGGGTCGACCTGCGGCTCATGGGGGCCGGGGTCGGCGAGGCCGCCGACCTCGCCGGAGCCGTCTGGGCCGACCAGTCGGTCGGGGCCTCCGGAGACGCCGCGCGCGGCGGGGCCGCGGGGACCGTCGGGGCCGCCGACGACGCCGGGGCGTTCCGGGGGGCCGGCGCCGAGGAGGCCGGACGTGCCGACGGACTCGGCGGGGTCGGCCACGGGGCCTCCCCCAGCCGGCGCGAGATGACTGCGACTTCCCCGCGGATCCCGACGACCTCCTCGAGCAGGGCGCCGACGAGCGGATCGGGCGGGGCGGTGTGGCGGGGCATGGAGGCCTCCTCGGAGATGCCGTCGGATCGGATGCCTCATGCCACCAGGACCGCACCGACCGCGCCTGAGCCCCGCGACCTATCTCGGACGGGTCGCGGAGGTCGCGGTACTCATCCCGTGCCCACGCTCACCTGCGCCAGCCCCCGTCGCCGAGTGGGCCGGCGACGAGGTCACGCAGCGAGCTCCTCCCGCAGGGCCGCCGCGAAGGCGTCGATGTCGTGCTCGGTCGTGTCGAAGCTGCACATCCACCGCACCTCGCCGGTGGCCTCGTCCCACACGTAGAACGGGTAGCGCTCCTGGAGCCGCGCGGTGACCTCGGCGGGCAGCACCGCGAACACGGCGTTGGCCTCGGGTTCGCGGGTGAGCCGGACGCCCTCGACGTCGCGCACGGCGTCGGCGAGACGCCGGGCCATCGCGATGGCATGCTCCGAACCCCGCCGCCACAGGTCGTCCGTGAGGATGGTGAGCAGCTGGGCCGAACTGAACCGCATCTTGCTGTTGAGTTGGGCGTCGAGCTTACGCACGAACAAGGCCCGCTGCGGATGATCGAGGATCCCCGGTTCGAGCACGACGACGGCTTCGGCGCCCATGAGCCCGTGCTTCGTGCCTCCGAGGGAGAGGATGTCGACGCCGGCGTCGGTGGTGGGGTCCCGCAACGAGACCCCCAGCGCCGCCGCCCCGATGAACAGACGCGCCCCGTCGAGGTGCAGCCGCATCCCCAGTGCGTGCGCCTGGTCGGCGAGGGCGCGGATCTCCTCGACCGTGTACAGCGTCCCGAGTTCGGTGCTCTGGGTGATCGACACGACGGCGGGCTGGGCGTGGTGTTCGTCGCCGAAACCCCACGCGACCTGCTCGACCGACTCCGGGGTGAGCTTGCCGTCCTCGGTGTCGACGGGAAGCAACTTGAGGCCGGCGATCTTCTCCGGCGCCCCGCACTCGTCGACGTTGATGTGTGCCGTGCGGGCGCACACGACCGCGCCCCACCGGGGCGTGACGAGGTCGAGGGAGACGATGTTCGCCCCGGTGCCGTTGAAGACGGGGTACACACTCGCGGCGTCCCCGAACTGCGCGCGGACGAGGTCCCCGAGCGCCTCGGTGTACACGTCGGCGCCGTACGCCCGCTGGTGACCGCCGTTGACGATCGCGAGCGCCTCGAGCACCTCCGGCAGGACACCGGAGTAGTTGTCGCTCGCGAAGCCCCGGAACTCGGGGTCGTGGAGGCGGGAGATCAGGGGATGAGGCACTGTCGGGTTCCGTTCGACGAGTCGGCAGGGGACTCCCACAGTCTGACGAGGTGGGCCGCGACGTCGTCGACGTGGGTGTACCCGGGGAACCGACGGTCGGGCCGGTCGGCCTTCATCGCGTCGGTGAGCAGGGCCTTGACCTGCAGGATGACGACCGCGGCGCCGGAGTCGCCGAACGAGTCGGCGACGGCCAGCGCCCACGTCTCGGCCGCCGCCTTGGCCGCGGCGTAGGACGCGTTCTTGGCGCCGGGTTGCTGGGCCTGCGGGGTCGAGACGATCGCGAGGCGTCCGCCGGAGGCGACGAGCGCGTCGTGGCAGGCGCGGCTCGTGTGCTGAAGGGTGCGCACGAGCAGGTTCTGCATGACGTCCCAGTCCGCAAGGTCGGACTCGACGATGCCCTTGCCGCCGCGCCATCCCCCGACGAGGTGGAACAGTCCGTCGATGCGGCCGTGTTCGTCGGCGACCGCGGTGATCGCGGCCCGCGTCGCCTCCTCGTCGAGGAGGTCGACGACCACACCGGTGACCCTCCCGGCGACGTCGGCCGTTGCTGCCGCGGGCTCGAACGCCTCCCCCACCGCGGCGACGACCGGGTCGAGACGGGCGGCGTCGTTGTCGATCGCGACGACCTGCGCCCCGGCGGCGACGAGCGCGGCCAGGGTGGGCGGACCCGCCGCCCCCGCCGCGCCGGCGACGAGGACGACCTTGCCCGTGAGGTCGGGCATCGTGGCGGCGTGCGGACCGGCGGTGAATCCCTCGGACTCCGGCGTCATGCCACGCTCCCGTGCTCCTGGGCGTACTCGCGCTCGGTCGCGGCGGTGATGCCCTTGGTCGAGGCGATGACCGGACCGAGCTTCTTGTCCAACGCCTCGAAGAAGACGTTGAGGGGGAACTCGTCGGGCAGGACGAGGTCGACGAGCTCCTTGGGCCTGCCGTCCAACGGAAGCGCGTCGGCCCCCTTGGCCCACGTCGACCGCGGGTGCGGTGCGACGTACCGGGTGACGAACTCGTAGCTCGCGATCCAGTGCGCGACCTTGCTGCGGTCGATCCCCTCGCGGTACAGGGTGTTGACGGCCTCGGCGAGGGCACACACGCTGCCCGGCACCGCAGCCCAGTCGAACGTGAGTCGGTTGTCGGTCCACCGCAGCGCGTCGTGCTTGTGCAGCCACGCGAACAGCAACTGCCCGCCGAGCCCGTCGTAGTTGCGGACCCGCCCGCCGGTGATCGAGAAGCGGAAGATGCGATCGAAGATCACGCCGTACTGCACGCCCTTGGCGAACGGCTGCCCCTCCTTCTCCAGCTTCACGGCCTCGACGAAGGTGTTGAGGTCGCACCGCAGCTCCTCGAGGGAGTACATCCAGTACGGCATGCGCTGCTTGATCATGAACGGGTCGAACGGCAGGTCACCGCGCATGTGGGTGCGGTCGTGGATCATGTCCCACATCGCGAACATGCCCTGGCAGTACTCCTGGCTGACGAGCAGCCGCTCGGCGTCCGGCGGCAGGTCGAGCGACAGCAGCTGCGCCGCGGCGGCGGTGACGCGCCGGAAGCGCGCGGCCTCGCGGTCGGAGAAGATCGCGCCCCACGTGAACGTCGGCACCTCGCGCATGGCGACGGTCTCGGGGAAGAGCACCGCGGAATCGGTGTCGTAGCCCGGGGTGAAGTCGATGAAGTCGATCGAGAGGAACGCCTTGTTCGTGTACGTCCTCTCGAGCTCGGCGAGCCATTCCGGCCAGTAGACGCTGACGAGCACGGCCTCGATGTTGCGGTCGAGGTTGCCGTTCTGCGTGTACATGGGGAAGACGACGAGGTGGGCGAGTCCGTCCTGCCGGTGGGCGGCGGGGTCGAACTCGAGGATGGAGTCGAGGAAGTCGGGCACCCCGAAGCCCTCGTCGGCCCACCGCCGGAAGTCGACGACGCACTGGGCGAGGTAGGACTCGTCGTGAGGGAACTCGGGCGCGAGAGCCTCGATGCCCGCACAGATCCGCTCGACGAGGGTCCGGGCGGCGTCGAGGTCGTGGACCTCGGCGTCGATCGAGCCGTCCTTGCTCTGCAGCGGGCGGATCTCCTCGACGGCGGCCTTGAGCTCCGACCACCGGGGATCGACGGCGAGCCACGCGGCCTCGAGGGAGGACTCCGAGGCGCCGCGAGCGGTGTCGGCGGCCCACGTGAGGAGGTTGACCCAGAGGGCCCGGTGGTCGAGGTCGTCGATGGAGTCGTCGCCGAACAGGTCGGAGTCCGCGACGAGGACGAGCCGACCCTCGCCCGGGCGCGCGGTGAGCGCGAGTAGTTCGCCACCCGGGTGGGCGGTGGCGTGGCTGCGAGCGAGGATGCTCACCTCCCCCGCCTTCGTCGGGTCGTCGACGGCGAGGGTGCCCGCACGGTAGAAGCACACCTCCTCGATGCCGGAGAGCACACCGCCGCGTCGGCCGTGGCCGTCGTCCTGGAGGTCCCCGAGGACCCACGAGGAGACCCCGTTGAACCGGTGGGTGCCGTCGTGCACGGTCGTGTTGCGGATGGTGAGGCCGAACCGGGCGAGGAGGTCGAGCAGGTTGGACCCGTAGGAGTTCTGCTGGCACTCGCCGAGCACGACGAGCCCACCTCCACCGCGGACGTAGGTCTCGATCGCGTCGATCTCCACCTCCGCGAACACGGGGCTGCCGGAGCCGCTCGTGCGCTCGGAGGCCGTGTCGGCGGGGTGGGCGACGACGAGGACGTCGGCCGTGGCGAGGACGTCCCCGTCGAGGGCGCCCGTCGTGTGCGCACGGACCTCGTAACCCCGGTGACGCAGCGCCTCGGCCGCCTGCGCGTAGCTCGCGTCGGCCGGCTGGGCGGGGTTGATGCGGGCGGCGACCTGCGGGTCCAGCGACCAGGCCTCGTTGTGCGACTCATCGACGAGCACACGCGGGAACACGCTCATGGACGACCTCCTGATCTTCTGCGGACGTGGCTGCGGTCGGGCACTGTACCGTCCGGACGGTTACGACAAGCGTCGAGCACCGGCAGCCTTTTGTCCACCACCTTGGGCATCGCGGCGGAACAGGGGACACCGGCCCCTCGACCCACCGAAGTGACACCGGGACTCACATCGGACGGGTCGTGGTCATCGACGGGCCCCGATGCGCTCCGTGGCCTCGATTCCGCATGGCGACCGCGACCGCGCCGTCCGACACCCTGCAAGGAGACACCGATGAGCGACACCCACGACCCGTACCGAGCCGCCGACGCGACCGGGGGTGCGCCGGGATCCGACACCCAGCCCCCTGGTCACCCCGTCGGCCGGACGCCGGACAGCGCCTACGGGGCCCAGGGGCCGGCATCCGGGACGGCGGGCCTGAGCGACAAGACCAAGGTCGTCGCGGGACTCCTGCAACTCTTCCTGGGCATCTTCAGCGCCGGGCGCTGGTATCTCGGCTGGACGAGGATCGCCCTCGCACAGCTGGGCCTCTACGTGCTCGGAATCGCGCTCTTCATCGGCGGCGTCACGCTCGTCACGACGTCCGCCGGCGCTCAGACGGGCCAGGTCGGCGGCGGCGGAGTGCTCGTCCCGCTCGGGTGGCTCCTGTGCCTCGGGCCCGCCCTGTGGGCGCTGATCGACGCGATCCGGATGTTCATCGGCAAGGTGCCCGACGCTCAGGGGCGCCTCCTCCGCTGACGGCCGGCGCCGCCGAAGACCGGCCGGCGCCCCCTCGACCGCCCCCACGGCTGCCGACGCCCCGCCCCATGTGGATCGGGCGCAGGCAGGGCCGACTCTCCGGGGTGCCGGAGGTCACGGGCCTGCGTACAGTGGGCCTGACCATCGACGAAGGGGGAGCGGCATGTCCATCGCCTCGACCTTCCTGGGGTGGCCGGTGCTCCGGCAGCTCAAGGAGGGGGACTTCCTCGGTCGGGGGCCCGCCGTGGCCTCGGCCCGGACGACGAACCTCACCCCGCGCACGGTCGAGGCCGATCGGGTGGCCAAGAGCATCTGCCCGTACTGCGCGGTCGGATGCGGCCAGCGCATCTTCGTCAAGGACGAGAAGATCGTCCAGATCGAAGGCGACCCGGACTCCCCGATCTCCCGTGGACGTCTGTGCCCCAAGGGCAGCGCGAGCGAGCAGCTCGTCAACAACCCCAAGAGGGCGACGAAGGTGCTCTACCGTGCGCCGCACGCCACCGACTGGCAGCACCTCGACGTCGCGCAGGCCACCGACATGATCGCCGACCGCATCATCGAGACGCGGGCCCGTACGTGGCAGGACGTCGACGACCAGGGCCGGCGTCTCAACCGCACGATGGGCATCGCCTCCCTCGGCGGCGCCGCGCTGGACAACGAGGAGAACTACCTCATCAAGAAGTTGTTCACCGGTCTCGGCGCCGTCCAGATCGAGAACCAGGCGCGTATTTGACACTCCGCCACGGTTCCCAGTCTGGGAGCCTCGTTCGGGCGCGGCGGCGCCACCCAGTTCGTGCAGGACATGGCGAATGCGGACTGCATCGTCATCCAGGGTTCCAACATGGCCGAGAACCACCCGGTGGCCTACCAGTGGGTGACCGAGGCCAAGCTCCGTGGCGCCACGGTGATCCACATCGACCCGCGGTTCACGCGCACCTCCGCCGTGGCGGACAAGCACGTGCCCATCCGCGTGGGATCCGACATCGTGTTCCTCGGCGCCCTCATCCGATACGTCATCGAGAACGACCTCTGGTTCGAGGAGTACGTCAAGGCGTACACGAACGCGGCGACGCTCGTCGACGAGGAGTTCAAGGACGTCGACGAGCTCGACGGCATCTTCTCGGGCTACGACCCCGAGACCGGCGCCTACGACATGCGCACATGGGGGTACGACTCCGCGGGAGCCGACGACGAGGTCGGTGGGCCGGGCGGCGACGACGAGCACGGCAGCGAGAAGCGCGAACGCTCCGCCGGTGACGAGCACGGGTCGGGTGGACCGCCTCTCGAGCACGCGCGCGTGCGCCGTGACGAGACGCTTCAGCACCCTCGGTGCGTGTTCCAGGTGCTCAAGCGACACTTCTCTCGCTACACCCCCGAGCTCGTCGAGCAGTTGTGCGGCGTGAGCCGCGAGGAGTTCCTCGAGGTGGCGCGAACGATCACGGAGAACAGCGGACGCGAGCGCACGACGTGTTTCGCCTACGCCGTGGGCTGGACCCAGCACACGCTCGGCGCGCAGTTCATCCGCACGGCGAGCATCCTGCAGCTGCTCCTCGGCAACATCGGACGTCCCGGCGGCGGCATCATGGCGCTGCGTGGGCACGCGAGCATCCAGGGCAGCACCGACATCCCCACGCTGTTCAACCTGCTCCCCGGCTATCTGCCCATGCCCAAGGTCGGTGTCCACGACTCGTTCGAGGACTACGTGGCGACGATCGCCTCACCCGACCAGAAGGGCTACTGGGCCGAGGCACGCGCCTACACGGTCAACCTGCTCAAGGCCTACTACGGCGACGCGGCGACCCCCGAGAACGATTTCTGCTTCGGTGACCTCCCGCGCCTCACCGGCAACCACAATACCTACGCCACGGCGATGGGCATGATCGACGGCACGGTCGAGGGGTACTTCCTGCTCGGGCAGAACCCCGCGGTGGGGTCCTCCCACGGCCGCCTCCAGCGCCACGCGATGAGCAACCTCAAGTGGCTCGTCGTCCGCGACCTCAACCTCATCGAGTCGGCGACGTTCTGGAAGTCAGGGCCCGAGATCGTGAGCGGCGAGGCCAGGACCGAGGACATCGGCACCGAGGTCTTCTTCCTGCCGGCCGCGTCCTACGCGGAGAAGGCCGGCACGTTCACCCAGACCCAGCGTCTGCTGCAGTGGCGTGAGGCCGCCGTGGCGCCCCCGGGCGAGGCCACCTCGGATCTCGAGTTCTTCTACGAGCTCGGCCGCGCCATCCGGCGCAAGCTCTCCGGCAGCACGCACCCGCGGGACCGGGCGATCCTCGACCTCACGTGGGACTACCGCCTCGACGAGCACGGCGAGATCGACGCCGAGGCCGTCCTCGCCGAGATCAACGGTCGTCACCTCACCGGCGAGAAGGCCGGGCAGCTCCTCTCGTCCTACCTCGAGATGAAGGACGACGGCAGCACCGACGGCGGTTGCTGGATCTACTGCGGCGTCTTCAAGGACGGCGTCAACCAGGCCCACCGCCGCAAGCCCGACGCCGAACAGAGCTGGGTCTCCCCCGAGTGGGGCTGGGCGTGGCCGGCCAACCGGCGCATCCTCTACAACCGCGCCTCGGCCGACCCTCAGGGCAGACCGTGGAGCGAGCGCAAGGCGTACGTGTGGTGGGACGAGGAGAAGGGCGCCTGGACGGGGCACGACATCCCCGACTTCCCCGCGACGACGCCTCCTTCCTACCGCCCGGAGCCCGGCACGGGCGGTGCCGCCGGCCTCGCGGGCGACGACCCGTTCATCATGCAGGCCGACGGCAAGGGATGGCTGTACGCCCCCAAGGGCATGGTCGACGGGCCGATGCCGAGCCACTACGAGGCGCAGGAGTCACCGGTCGAGAACCCGCTGTACAGCCAGCAGCGCAACCCCTCCCGCATGGTGTATCCGCGCAAGGACAACCTCACCGCCCCCTCCGGCGCGGAGCGGGGCGCCGAGGTGTACCCGTTCGTCATGACGACGTACCGGCTCACGGAGCACCACACCGCCGGTGGCATGAGCCGGTGGTTGCCCTACCTCAGCGAACTCCAGCCGGAGTTCTTCTGCGAGGTCTCCCCCGAGCTGGCGGAGCTGCGCGGGCTGGAGAACGGCGGTTGGGCGACCCTCGTCTCACCGCGGTCGGCCATCGAGGCGCGGGTGCTCGTCACCGACCGCGTGCGCCCCATGCGCATCGGCGAGCAGACCGTCCACCAGATCGGCGTGCCCTATCACTGGGGCCAGGGTGGCGACGGCGCCGTGGTCACCGGAGACGCGGCCAACGACCTCCTCGGCGTCACCCTCGACCCCAACGTCGCGATCCAGGAGTCGAAGGTCGCCAGTTGCGACATCCGGCCGGGGCGTCGTCCGACCGGTGAGGCCCTCGTGCACCTCGTGCAGGAGTACGCCTCGCTCGCCGGCCTCACCGCCGACACGGGCAACGTGCGCAGGGCGGCGGATGCCGTGCCGCAGGGGTCACCGACGCCGGAGGATCGAGACGGCGAGGGCTCGGACGAGTCCACCTCGCAGAAGGAAGGCTGAGCGATGGGGTTCTGGCGCAACCAGCTGTCCGGGCCCACCGACCCGGCACTCGACGCGGGCTGGGAGAACCCCCCGCCCCGCAAGGGGTTCTTCACCGACACCTCGATCTGCATCGGCTGCAAGGCCTGCGAGGT
>NZ_DAMBGD010000018.1:0-105204 GCF_032060985.1 Mobilicoccus sp. | reverse complement strand
AGGCCACGATCGCCTCGGCCGTCGAGGAGCAGACCGCGACGACCAACGAGATGGGACGCAACGTCACCGAGGCCGCGAGCGGCAGTAGTGAGATCGCCCGTTCGGTCGACCAGATCGCCAACCTCACCCGTGAGTCCAGCCGCGGGGTCGACGAGATGACGGCCTCGTTCGGCGAGCTGGTCGACGTGAGCGACGAACTCCGGCAGCGAGTGTCGGCGTTCACCGTCTGAGCCGCCGGCCTTCCGGCAACCGCGACGCCTCCGGGAGGCCACAGGCGTGCGCGGCTCCCGCGGGATTCCCGGCTCCCGCACCCGGCAACGGCCCGGGCCCCGACCTCACGGTCCGGGCCCGGGCCGACACCGTGGAGCGACGTCCCGGCGGGGCGTGCCGCATCGAACCGGGGTGCCGAAAGTCGTACCGACGAGCGTGGGCCTCGGGGAGCGCATCTGGTGGACGACGGCGACCGAGCTCGCGACCGAGGCGCGAGTCGTGACGTTCGCGATGCGAGGTCACGGCCGCAGCACGGCGGAGGTCATCGGCCACAGCCACGAGCACACCCTCCACGACATGTCTGCTCTCGCCGACCACGTCGGCATGGCCCGCCCGGCGGTCGTCGGTTACGAGTTCGGAGGCGCCATCGCGGAACTGTCCGTCGCGCGGTTCCCGGACCGCTTCTCGGCGATCGGCCTCGTCGACAGCCCCGTGTTCCTTCCGGCCGTGGACTACCTGGAGGTGCTGTCCATCTTCGACAGTGCCGACCTGCAGGCAAAGCTGGCGAAGCGGTTCCGGCTGGGGGTCAGCGGCCCCGACCCGGCGTCGCTGGAGGCGTTCCTCGACGAGGGCGCTGCGGCGATGGCCTCGGACTGGAACACCCGTCAGCCCGATGAGGCCGGCGCCCGGGTCTCGCTCGCCCACGACACCCTCGTCGAGCCCTCCGGGGCGTGGATGCGCCGCCCCACGATCGACACCTGCGCCGCGTACGCCTCCCTCGCCACGAAGCAGTTCGCCGTGCCGGGTCGGGAGCTGCTCGCCGAGCTCGAGGTTCCGGTGTGGGTCGTGCAGCCGGCGTCCGGATCCTACGTGCACGGCTTCGACGAGTTCTTCGAGTTCGCCCGCGGCCGCGACCGCTGGACGGTGCGCGAGATCCCGGGCGGCACCGACGTGTTCTACGACGGCACCCTCGCCCGCGAGTTCGGTCCGCTCCTGCGCGACCTGCCGCGCTGACCCCCGAGCGCTCGACTCACACCGGACGACCCCGACCGGCGGTCCACGGACCGTCGCGTCGGGGTCGTCGTCGGTGGGGTGTCGCCCCTGCCGTCGTCGCCGCGGATCTCGAGGGCGTCGCCTCAGTTCTTGACGTGGCTGTCGAGGAATCGCAGGAGCTGGTCGTGGATGGCCGGGTCGGTGAAGAACTGCGGGTCCCCGTGGGACTTGTCGATGATCGTCAGCTCGGTGGGGACCCCGGCGGCCTTGAGTGCGTCGTGGAAGCGCTGTGCCTGCGGGTAGGGCGCGGTGCAGTCCTGGCGGCCGGCGAGCAACAGGGCCGGCGGTGACTGCGGCCCGACGTAGGTGACCGGGCTCGCGGCCCGGGCGGCGGGTTCGCCCTCGGGAGAGTCGGGGTCGGCGCCGACGAGGCGTCCGTGCGAGGACTCCGCGCCCGGTTTGCCGCCACCGCAGACGTTCTTCTGGTCCTCGGTGCGCATCGTGAGGTCGTAGATGCCGTAGACGCCGACGAACGCCTTGACCCGCGCGTCCACCGAGGTGTCTCCGAGAGTGCCCTGCAGGTCGGGCTTGTCGGGCGTCATCGCGGTCATCGACGCGAGGTGCCCGCCGGCGGAGTCGCCCATGAGCGCGAACCGCTGGGAGTCGAGCCCGTACTCGGCGGCGTGGGCACGCAGGTGGCGCACGGCGGCGGAGACGTCCTGCATCGGCTGCGGGAACTTCGTGTTCGGCAGGACGTGGTAGTTGGGTGCGGCGACCGCGTAGCCGTGGTCGAGGAGGAGTTCCTTGGTCTGCACCATCTGGATGTCCTCACCGCGGCCGATGTCGCTCTTGTCGCCCCCTTGCCAGCCGCCGCCGTGCACCCAGATGACCAGCGGGAACGGGCCGGGGCCCTGGTCCTTGGGGAGGAAGAGGTCGAGCTTGTGCTCGGGAATCCCGTCGCCGACGACATCGATGTCGACGCGCTCGGTGACCGGCGTCGCCGTCCCGGAGCGCGCGGCCGACGTCTCGGACCCCGAGGTCTGGGCCGGTGTCGGTGTCGCCGTCGGCGTCTCGGTGGGTCCACCTCCCCCACACGCGGCCAGCATTCCGGCCACCCCGACACCTGCGAGCACTGCGCGCCATCTCATGCGGATTCCCCCCTGAGTCGAACGTCCGTCCCCCGGACTCCTCCACGGTAGGAGATCCCGGGCGCCCACGCACGGACGGTTGTCGACAGCCCTCGGGGCGGGGTGAGGACGTGGCGGGAACGGAGGACGACCACGCCCCGGCATGGGCCGGGGCGTGGTCGCGGCGGTCGAGGTCAGGACGCGGGGGCGTCCTCGGCGATGCGCTTGATCGAGGCGAGGACGTCGCGCAGTCCGGCGCGCACGGACTCGGCGTCGGCCCGCTCGCTCGTGATGCGGACGGTGAGCTCGGCGCCGTCGTCGATCGCGTCGATGTCGAAGCTGCCCCGGTAACCGTGCCGGCCTCCGACCGAGCCCCAGCTGAACGTGCGCCCGGGCGTGTCGACCCGTGTCCACGCGGTGCCCTTGACCTCCACCGTCGTGCCGTCGGCCAGTCGCGGCGTGGCCGTGACCGACACCGCGCCGTCGCCGACCTCCTCGGCGCTGGACAGGCGCGGCATGTAGCTCGGCAGATTGGCGACGTCGGCGAGGTAGTCGAACAGCTTCTGGGGATCGACGGCGACGGCCACGGACTCCACGTACTCGGTCATGGTCGGTGTTTACGCTCGGGGCGGGCGTCGGGTCCAGGGACTTCCGTCACCGCCCGTCAGCTCGCCGTCCAGCCGCCGTCCATCGCGTAGGACGTGCCGGTGATGCTCACGGCGGAGTCGGAGCACAGGAACAGCATGAGGTCGGCGACCTCCTCGGGTTCCAGCATGACCTTGCGGGCCATCCGGTGCAGCATCACCTTGGGGACGACCTCCTCCTCGGACATGCTGTGCGCCTTGGCCTGATCGGCGATCTGCTTGACGACGAGAGGAGTCCGCACGTAGCCGGGGTTGATGCAGTTCGACGTCACCCCGTGCTCGGCGCCCTCCAGCGCGACGACCTTGGAGAGGCCCTCGAGGCCGTGCTTGGCCGAGACGTACGCCGACTTGAACGCCGAGGCGCGCAGGCCGTGGGCGGAGCTGATGTTGACGACGCGTCCCCACTTCTGTTCGTACATGCGGGGGAGGGAGGCGCGGATGAGCATGAACGGCGCCTCGAGCATCACGCGCTGGATCGCGCGGAAGGTCTCGGGCTCGAACTCCTGGACCGGGGCGACCCGCTGGAACCCGGCGTTGTTGACGATGATGTCCGCGGTGATGTCGAGGGAGTCGAGCACCGCGGAGTCGGAGAGGTCGGCGCCGAGGCCGTGACCGCCGAGGGGCTCGGCGACCGCCGCCGCCGCGTCGCCGTCGAGGTCGATGACCGTGACCTCCGCTCCGGCGGCGCCGAGTGCCTGGGCGCAGGCGAGGCCGATGCCGCTCACACCCCCCGTGACGATCGCGGTGCGGCCGGAGAGGTCGAGGTTGATGAGGGCGCTCATGTCGAAGTCCGTTCTGGAGAGGGGTCTACCCGCGGCCGATGCTAGGCGTTTCCGCCTCCGTTGCGGGGCGCACGGGCAGGCCGGTGCGGTGGGGGGATCGGCGGCGACGACGACCGGGGGCCCACCGTGCTGGTGGACCCCCGGGTCGTGTGCGTCGTGCGGTGACGGCCGGCGTGCCGTTCACCCTCGAGCCGGTGTCTCAGGACGTCGCGTGAGCGGCTCGAGCTGTCGACGTGGTGCTCAGGCGGACGATGCTGCTCAGGCCTTGGCGTCGGCCTCGCGGAGACGCGCACGGAGCTCGTCGAGCGAACCGGTCGTGTCGAGCCCGCGGGAGGAGAGCTCGGACTTGAGCTGCGCGGTGTTCATGAGGTTGAAGTTGCGCTTGACCTGCGCGCTGGCGGCCTCGGTGGCGCGCTCGGTGTTCTCCGCGGCGGCGTTCGTCATCGCGGCGGTGTTCTCCGCGGCGGCGCCCGTCATGCGAGCGGTCTGCTCGGCGGCGGCCGAGGCGAGGCGCTGGGTCTGCTCGGCGGTGGCCGTGGTGATGCGCTCGGCCTGCTCGCGGGTCGCGGCCTGGGCCTCGGCGACCTTGGCCTCGACGACCTGACCGAACTGGGCGGCCTGCTCGCGGGCCGACTCGGCGAACGTCTCCATCTGGTGACGGGCGGTCTCGGTCATCGTCTTGGCCTGGTCACGCCACGCCGTGTAGAACTGCTCGGCCTGGGAGTTCCACTGCTCGGTGAGCTGCTGGTTGGCGTCGAGGAGCTTGTGTGCGGTCTCGCGCTGGACGGCGAGGGCGCGGCCGTAGAAGTCGAACATCTCGTCGACGGCCTTGCGGGGGTCGACGGCGCCGAACTGCGCGGTGGAGGGGCGGTCGAACTGCTTGGAGAACTGCGAGGTCATGGCGTCCACGGCGGAGAACCAGTTCTCCTGCATCTTGCGGGTGGCCTCGAGGTACTGCTCGGTGATCGACATGGCTGAACCTTTCGGGCGGAGGGATCGGACAACGCCGAGAACCGGCGCTCTGCTTGAAATAGTACGCACCGCCCGATTGGGATGTCAATCACCTCGAGGTCGCCGACGCGACGTCCATGTCGCCGACGCGACGTCCATGCGGAATGCGGGAACGAGACGACCCCCATGTCCCCGCGAGGCCACGCACCCCTCTCGCTCGAACCGGAGGGGCGGTGCGAGACCGGAGGGCGTGCCGTCCGGTGTCAGCGCTCTCCTGCGGTTCGAGGTGGGATGGAACGAGGCGGGCGGACCCTCACGCGGACTGGTGGCGCTCGACGAACGTGCGATAGAGGGCGAGGAGTGCCTGCTTCTCGTCGTCGGTGAGCGCCTCGTCGGCCTCGACGGCCTCGACGACCGCGGGGGAGGGCCGGGTCTCCTCGGTGCCGTTCTGGCCGCCGGCGCGGCGGAGGTTGCTCGCCCCGGTCGACATCACCCCCGCCTGGGCGAGGAGGTGTTCGGTGGAGATGTCGAGGGCGTCGGCGATGGAGCCGAGCACCTTGAGGGAGGGCTGGTGCAGCCCCCGTTCCACCTGGCTCAGGTAGGCGTTGGACACGTTCGAGAGTCCCGCGAGCTGGCGCAGGGAGAGGTCGGCGAGCTGCCGCTGGGCCCGGATGTAGGACCCCAGGACCGACGGCGGCTTCTGCTCGGACATCTCGTGCTCCTCGTGCGGTGGTGGCTCGGGCGCTGGTGACCCCTGCTCCCAGGGTAGGCGGCGCGACAGCCCCTGCAGGGGTCGGTCGATGTCGCGCGGAGCACGGTCGCGGCCCGGCGTCCGGTGCGTGGCCCACGCCGGGGCCGGGCCGGGCCGCGGGACGGGTCGCGGGGCGCGCCGACCCCGTGGCGGGCGCGGCATGGCGCGGGTGTGTGGACGGGCCGGCGGCGAGGGGCGGCCGGGGCGACCGTTCGCCGATGAACTGCGCCGTTCATGAATCCGGCGACGTGATCGGGCTCACGGCCGGTCGACCTGCGCTACTGTCGTGGGAAGTGTCGGGGATCACATCCATGCAGGCCCGGCACGCCAGGCACCGTCGACCAATGACAAGCGAGGACCGTGATGGCCCAGCAGGATTCGGCCGAGCAGAAGCTGCGCGAGGCGTACGACAAGTCCGAGAAGCAGATGTCGCGCGCCGCCGACCAGCTCGTCACGAGTCAGGGCTTCGCCGAGGCTCTGGCCATGGTGACCAGCAACGTCGTGGCGATGAGCCGCATCGCCTCCATCGGTATGGACCAGGTGGTCCGCGCCACCAGGTTCGCCGGACAGCGCGACCTCGCCCGGCTCGGTTCCCAGCTCAATCGCACCGAGGACAAGCTCGAGCGCGTCCTGCAGGCCGTCGAGCAGCTCGAGGACGAACTGGCCCGGACGCGTCAGGAGCGCGACGAGGCCCTGGCCGCGGCCGAGCCGCTGCGCTCCCGTGGTGCGAAGGGGCGCGGTCGCCTGCCCCATGAGTCCGAGGGAGGCGAGCAGTGACGCTCGTGTCCTCGGTGTTGCGGGTGCCGCGCACGCTCATCGAGACGACGAACATCCTGCTCACGACCGACGATGCGGTCATCGGGGCCACCCCCAAGGAGGTCGTGTGGACCCACCGCAACGCGACCCTCTACCGGTATCGCAGCACCGAGCGTCGGCATCCCGTGCCCGTGCTCCTCGTGTTCGCCCTCATCAACCGGCCGATGATCTTCGACCTGCGTCCCGGCAACTCCTTCGTCGAGTACCTCCTCGGCCGTGGCTTCGACGTGTTCCTCCTCGACTGGGGTGTTCCCGGCCCCGGGGACGAGGACATGGGCATCGACGACTACGTCTGCGACGAACTCGCGTGGGCCGTCCGTGAGACGCGCCGCGCGTCCGGCAGCAGCGAGATCTCGATGGTCGGGTGGTGCATCGGGGCCGCCCTCACGGCGATGTACGCCGCGCTCCATCCCCACGGGCAGGCCCGCAACCTCGTCCTGCTCACGATGCCCGTCGACACCGAGGGGTCGCTCTACCGCAACTGGACCGGACGCGACACCTTCGACGTCGAGGAGGTGGCCGAGCTCGGCAACATCCCGGGTCGCATCGTCGACTTCGCGAACAAGCTCATGAAGCCCGTGCAGAACCACGTCACCACCAAACGCCGCCTGCTGGAGCAGGTGCACGACGGCACGGTCAACCGGGTGGGTTATCAGGCCATGTCGAAGTGGGTCGAGGACAACCCACCGTTCGCGGGTCGGGCGTTCTCCCAGTGGATCCGGTGGATGTACAAGGAGAACCGCCTCGTGCGCGGCCGCATGGAACTGCGTGGGCGCCGCGTCGACCTCGGACGCCTCGACCAGAGCATCCTCGTCGTCACCGCCGACGCCGACCACATCGCCCCCCGCGAGTCCACGCTGCCGTTCCTCCAGCTCGTCAACAGCGACGACCTGGAGCACATGGACCGCAAGGGCGGCCACATCGGCCTCATGGCCGGATCCAAGGCCCGCAAGGAGATCTGGCCCGACATCGCCGACTGGCTCGCCGTGCGGTCCCAGGCCGAGCCCGCCCGGCGCCGCGACGACGATGACGCCCCCGGCCACGACTCCGACACCCACGACCTCGGCGACCGTCGAGGAGCCTGACCGACCGACCACCTCGTGACCCCGGGGGTTCCACCCCCGCGGCCACCCACAGCCGTACCCGCGTCAGCCCCTCGGGGCACTCCCGCGGCCCGCCTCCTGCGCCGGCGGGCCCGCCACCTCCCGGAACGACAGTTGCCCGGTTCGACCTCACTGCACAGACGCACAGGCCCCCGCCTACGGGTGGCCGCGACACCCAAGGAGAGTCCGATGTCGCAGACCATCACCCAGGAAACGCAGACCCCGACCGTCCCCGCCGCGCACGAGGCCCCGCCGCGGGGCGGCAAGCTCGCCGGACGCGTGGCCTTCGTCACGGGCGGAACCCGTGGGATCGGGGCCGCGATCAGCCAGGCCCTCGCCCGCCAGGGTGCCACCGTGGCCTCCGGGTACGCGGGCAAGACCGAACGCGCCCAGGACTTCCTCCACGACCTGCAGAGCGCCTGGGCCGGTCACGAGACGGAGTTCTCGATCCACCAGGGCAACATCGGCAACCCCGAGGACTGCCGCCGCACCATCGCCGAGGTCATCGAGAAGCACGGTCGCCTCGACATCCTCGTCAACAACGCCGGCATCACCCGTGACCGCGTCGTCTCCAAGATGAGCGACGACGACTGGCAGCAGGTCATCGACGTCAACCTCTCCGGCGCGTTCTACCTCAGCCAGGCCGCGCTCAAGCACATGCTCGAACGTGGGACGGGACGCATCGTCAACGTCAGCTCCGTCATCGGCGAGATGGGCAACATCGGACAGGCCAACTACGCCGCCTCCAAGGCCGGCCTGTTCGGTCTCACGAAGACCCTCGCCCGTGAGGCGGCGTTCCAGCTCGCCCGCGACGGCAAGCTCGACGACGACACCATCGGTGTCACGGTCAACGCCGTCACCCCGGGCTACGTCCTCACCGAGATGGTCCAGGGCGTGCCGGACAAGGTGCTCGACAAGATCAAGGGCAACATTCCCGTCCACCGTCTCGCCCGTCCGTCCGAGATCGCCCGCGTCGTGCACTTCCTGTGCGCCGACGAGTCCGGGTTCATCACCGGCCAGGTCTGGGGTGTCAACGGCGGCCAGGACATGTGACCTCGCGACGCGGCCTCGAGCGCCGCATGTCGGAGGGCGGGCAGCGCGGCTGTCCGCCCTCCGGCGTGTGGGCCGGGTGACGGACTCTGGGGCGCAAGGCGTTCCGCGGGGCGTGCGTCGGGTCACCGCTCCGCCGGTCGAGGAGCCTCAGCGACAACCCGGTTGGTGCGCCGTCGTCGCGAGGGGGACAATGGAGACCGACATCGTCGTCCTACGCCGGGCCGCGGTGGATGGCGGCCCGTGGGTATGGGAGGCGGTGACCGCCTGATCATCACGCGTGCCCCAGGAGTGGATTTCCATGAGTCGTCGCGACGCGCTGTCGCGTGCCGGTGCCCGTCTGGCCCGCCCCTTCCGTTCCGTCCGCGAAGGACTCACCGGGGGGACGCCGAGGGGTGACCGCGGACGGTCGGAGGTGACGCCGACGACCCGCGCGCGTCAGGCCGCCGTCGTCGGCACCGCCTCCCTCATCGCGCTCGCGCCGCTCGCCGTCGGTGCGCCGGGCTCCCTGCATCTGCCGCCCTCTCCCCGCCCCGCGGGGGTCGCCGCCCCGGCCCCGGCGGGAGGCACCGGTCTCCTGGGTGGCATCGAGGGGCCGGCCTCACTGCCGTGGACGGCTCTCGGCCGCATGGATCAGATCGTGCCCGCGGCCATGCACTCGGGCGCCCCGGGCGCCACCGCCGGGGTTCCCGCAACGGTTCAGGACGCGTACCGCCGGGCCGAGACCGGCCTTGCCGCCACCCATCCGAACTGCCACCTCTCCTGGTGGATGCTCGCCGGCATCGGCTACGTCGAGTCGGGACACGCCAACGGCGGCCAGGTCGATGCGAACGGTCGCGCGCTCACCCCCATCCTCGGGCCCGTCCTCGACGGCTCGACACCGCAGACGGCCGTCGTCCTCGACACCGACCGCGGCGTGTACGACGGCAACAGCGTCCACGACCGCGCCGTCGGACCCATGCAGTTCCTGCCCGCGACGTGGCGTGGCTACGGCGTGGACGGCAACGGTGACGGCGTCGCCGACCCGCAGAACGTCTACGACGCCGCGCTCAGCGCCGGGCGCTACCTGTGCGCGGACGGGGGAGATCTCACCGACGCGACCGCGCTGCGGGCGGCCGTGCTGCGGTACAACCCGTCGGAGACGTACGTGACCAACGTGCTGGCCGCCGGTCAGGCCTACCGCGACGGCCTCACCCCCCCACCGATCTACACCCCGACCCCGACCCCGACGCTGCCCGTGCCGCAACCGCTCCCGTCGACGGTCACGCGGGGGACGATGCCCCGGGACACCTCGCGCGAGACGCCACCGGTGATCGTCGCCGACCCGCCTCGGGCCACGACCTCGCCGTCGGCCGGCACGCCGGCGCCTCGGCACGCGAGCCCCGCGCCGGGTGCGACCTCCCCGACGTCCACGCCACCCCGCACCCCCGCGCCGCGCCCGACGACGGCGACGCCGGGGCCCACGCGGACGACGGGGCCGACGGGGACGACGCCGCCGACGGGAACGCCCTCCCCGACGCCGGAGCCGACCCCGGCCTCGACGACGACACCCTCCGACCCGACGGACACGCACCCCGCGCCGCAGCCGCCTACCGTGCCGCCGAGCGAGTCCCCGGAGACGCTGCGCCCGTGTGCCGACGGCGAGGATCCGTTCCCCGCACAGTCGGAGGAGGAGCAGGACGTCGACCCGTCGCCGAGCCCGACCTGTGTCCCCGACACCGACTCCGAGACCGACGGGTCCGCCGAGACGTCCGACCCCGACCTCTCGGGTGTCGTGCCCTCGCCCGCCTCGACCGACACCCACCGGCGCCACCGACACGATCACTGAGGCGCTCCTCGCGACGTGGCCCATGGTCCGGCCCGGGTGCGTGCGGGACGCGTCGTGGCGCTGCTCGGAGCGCCGTGTCATGATCGGTCGTCGCGACCGTGCGGCACGCCCGAGTGCGGGGGAAGGAGACCCCTGACCTGCGGTCGCGTGTCCCCGCCGACCCCACCGACGCGAAATCGTCACTCCCACGGCTGGATCCGCGCACCACACGCCGGATACGGTATCCATATCGGACGACCGTCCGACGGGGTTCGTGGTGGGGGCGATGATGAGACGACGCGTGGATGCGCAGCAGGGGTACGACCTCCTCGACTTCGACGACGACGAGGGACAGCGCGGTCGGCACCGCCCGGCGGTGCTCGTGGGTGTGGGGTCGGCGGTCGTCGTCACGGTCGCCGCGAGCATGGTGGCCTACACCCTCTCCCGGCCGGTCGACTCCGAGGCCGTGGCTCGCGCCGCGCGGGCCGAGGTCGTCACGTCGCTCGGGCACACGGTGAGCGGCGGTGACGCCGCCGTGTCGCGGGCACTGCCCACGGCCACCGCCGCGCTCGACGGCACCATCGGAGCGCCTCGCGGGCTCGCCGCCGGCGGCCGGGATGTCGTTCCCCCTCGGGTCCTGCAGGCCTACCGCTCCGCCGAGACTCGTCTCGCGACCGACTCGCCCGGATGCAAGCTGCCCTGGTGGGTGCTCGCCGGCATCGGCAAGGTGCAGTCCGATCACGCCGCCGAGGGCCAGGTCGACGAGAACGGCACGGCGACGGTCCGCATCGTCGGGCCACGCCTGGACGGCACGGCCGTCGGCACGGTCACGGTCCGGGACACCGACAAGGGCACCCTCGACGGCGATCTCACCTTCGACCGCGGGGTGGGGCCCATGCTCCTCGTTCCCCAGACGTGGGCCGCCATCGGCCGCGACGGCGACGGGGACGGGCACACCGACGTCGCCGACGCCGACGACGCCGCGCTCTCGGTGGGCACGCTCCTGTGCTCGGCGGGCGGCGACCTCACGACGCCCGAGGGTCTCGCCCAGGGTCTCGTGCGCATGGACGACAGCGAGGGGTTCCCCGGCAGCGTCCTCCCCTGGGTCGCGCACTATCGGAGCACGGGGGCGACCGCGGCCGGTCGGACGGCGACCTCCGCGCCCGGCACGCCCTCTGCCTCGGCGCCCGCCGGAGGTCCCGCCCCCGAGCCGGGCCGCCGCCTGCCGGAGGCGCCCGACACGCCCACGGACGGGCCCGGCTTCACGACTCAGCCCACGACCGCGCCGCCGTCGACGACACCGCCGCAGGTGACGCCCCGACCCATCACGCCCAGGCCCACGACCACGCCCCGGCCGGGAACGCCCGCGCCGAAGCCGGCTCCGGCCAAGCCCGCGAACCCCGCCCCCGTCAAGCCGGCACCCGCGAAGCCGAGCCCGGTCAAGCCCACCCCGGCCCGTCCGACGCCGGTCAAGCCCTCCCCGGCCGACCCGACGCCTCCGAAACCGGCCCCGGCACCTCCGCCCCCGGCGGACAACCCTCCCCCGCCCGCTCCGAAGCCGCCGCCACCGCCCGCCGACCCTCCGCCCGCGAAGCCGCAGGATCCGACGCCTGCGGAGCCGCCTGCCTCATCGAACGGTGGCGGCTCGACGGGCGAGTCGGTCTCCACCCCCACCGGGGAGCGCACCGCCCGGGGCAACGGAAACGGCAACGGTCGCGGCACCTCCACGCCGGCCGGGGACAGCACCGGCTCCGCTCCCGCCGCCTGATCGTCGGTACCCCGACCGTCGCGGGGTCGGCAGACCTCGTCGCGGTCGGGGTCGAGGCGTCGGCGACCTGCGCGGGCCACCCCGAGGCCGTGGGCGCGGCGTCGGTCGGGGCGCCGCCCGACGGTCCGGAGGATCCGACTCCGGGCCGAGGGAGTGTCCGACTTCCGCAGGGGTGGGGTGTCGCTCCCGGCCGTGATCTCCGCGACCGTCGCCTCGCGCCCCGTCGACCCCCGGCCGATGACCTCCGCGCTCGCCGACTGGGACCATGAGGACATGCACCCCGATTCCCCGATGCCACCCCCTGCGCCCGGCACCGCCGCTCCCGAACCCGGCGGCCCGGCCTCCGCCACCGAGGTGTGGGGTCCGCAGCCCGGGGTCTCGAGCATGGCGCCGCCGGCCGGGCCACCGTCCGCTCCCGTGCCGCGGCCGGCGCCGCTCCGGCTGCCGCTCATCGGGCACACCTACCCGGAGGTCACGCGCACCCCGCGCCTGCGGTGGTGGCAGCCGGTTCTCGCCTGGCCGGTGGCGCTCGTCCTCAGCGCGCTCGCGCTCGTCGCCCCGATGCTCGTCCTCGCCCTCGTCGGTTTCGCCACCGGGGACCCGGGGACCCTCAGCCGGTTGGAGGACGTCACCGACCCCGTGATGATGACCGTCCTCAACGTCTCGCTCGCGCTCCTCATCGTCGTGTCACTCATCGCGTTCGCGGTCGGTTCCCGGGTGGCGCCGCGATTCCTGCACTCCGTCGAGGGGCGGCTGCGCCTGGGCTGGTTGCTGCGGTGCATGCTCGTGCTGTTGCCGCTGTACGCCCTCTACGTGGGCGGGGCCTGGTTCCTCGCCGGCGCCGAGACCCGGCCGCGGCCCGAGGGGTGGCTGTGGTTGTTGCTCATCACCCTCGTGCTCACCCCGTTCCAGGCCGCCGGTGAGGAGTACCTCTTCCGTGGGTTCGTCGTCACGACGATCGGCTCCCTGTTCACCCGGCCGGTCGTCGGGCTCGTCGTCGCGGGTGTCGTGTCGAGCGCGCTGTTCGCGGCCGCCCACGGCTCGACCGACCCGTGGATCGTCATCGACCTCGCGGCCATGGCCGCCGGGTGCTGCTACCTCGTCTGGCGCACCGGAGGACTCGAGGCCGCGGTCGCGCTTCACACCGTCAACAACATCGTCGTCGGTGTGGTCGGCATCTTCAGCGGCACGGTCGCCGAGGGGTACGTCGATTCGTCGACGACCTCGACCCCGCTCGACGCCGTCACCTCGGTGGCGTGGACGGTCATCGTCGTCGCCATCCTCGATCACCAGTCCCGCCGAGTCGGCCTCGTGCGAACCGTGCCGGAGTCGGTCGGCGCCCGGCCCTGACGCGGGCGGGTGTCACGCACCCGGTGCCTCGCGGTGCTCGTGGGCCCCGGGCACCTCGGGAGTCCAACGAGGACCACCGTCGACGCGGGCCGGGCCGCGAGAGGTGCGCCCGCTGCGCCGGTGGGCTCCTGTGGCCCCGCCCCCGTCGTGCGACCCGGGACGACGCGCGAGTGGTGGCCGGTCTGCCGGGTTGGTTCCCACCACGCGGCGCGCCGTGCCATCGTGTGGTGACGACGGCGCGGGAGGCCGACGGCGGTTCGCCGGACCCCTGCGCGGACGCGCCCGGACAGGCCGGATGCGTTCACCCCGCGCCTCCCCGGAACGACAGGAGCGAGCATGACCGACAGCCACGGCGTCACGGAGCGCGAGGCGTTCGACGTCCAGGGCGCCGAGGCGGTCGTCCGCCTCCGGGACGCACTGCAGGGGGTGCCGGTGTACAAGCCGGGCAGGCCGCCGACCGTCGTGCCCGACGTCGTCTCGTACAAGATGAGCAGCAACGAGAACCCCTACCCCCCGTTGCCCGGGGTGCTCGAGGCGGTCGCCGCCTCCGCCGCGCAGATGAACCGCTACCCCGACATGGGCGCCACCGCGCTGCGTGAGGCCGTCGCCGCCGACCTCGGCGTCACCCCCGAGGAGATCGTCACCGGCACCGGAAGTTCCGGCGTGCTCTCGGCGATCGTCGGGGCGGCCTGCGAGGCCGATGACGAGGTCGTCTACGCCTGGCGCAGCTTCGAGGCCTACCCGATCATGGTCGCGCTCTCCGGGGCCCGTTCGGTGCAGGTCCCCGTCACGGCCGAGGGCCGGCACGACCTCGCCGCGATGGCGGGGGCCATCACCCGCGACACCCGCCTCGTCATCGTGTGCAGCCCCAACAACCCGACGGGGCCGGTCGTCACGGCGGCCGAGCTCGAGGAGTTCCTCGCTCAGGTGCCCGCCGACGTGCTCGTCGTCCTCGACGAGGCCTACGTGGAGTTCGTCCGCGATCCCGAGGCCGCGGAGGGCCTCGAGGTCTACCGCTCCCACCCCAACGTCGTGCTGCTCCGCACGTTCAGCAAGGCCTACGGTCTCGCGGGGCTGCGCGTGGGGTACGCCGTCGCCCGCCCGCAGCTCGCCGCCTCACTGCGCAGCTGCGTCATCCCCTTCGCCGTCACCGAGCTCGCCGCCCAGGCCGCGCTCGCGTCCCTGTCGGTCAAGGACGCCCTGCTCGAGCGGGTCGCCGACCTCGTCGAGGAACGCGGCCGCCTGCTCGCGGGGCTGCGGGACCTCGGGTACGACGTGCCCGACACCCAGGCGAACTTCGTGTGGCTGCCGCTCGCCGGACACACCCAGGCCTTCGCCGAGGCCGCCGACGCCCGGGGGCTCTCGGTGCGTCCGTTCCCCGGTGAGGGCGTCCGCGTGTCCGTCGAGGCCCCGGAGGCCACCGACCGCCTCCTCGAGGTCGCCCGCGAGTTCCGCGACCGGATGCCCTGACCGGCGCCGGACGAGGGTGGACCGCGCTCGCGCGTCAGACCGCGTCGCGCAGATCGCGGTCGGCGCGGCGACGGGCGCGCACGTCGGGGACGAGTGTGAGGTCGACGCCGTGGACCAGGGCCCGACGGTCGGAGTCCGCGAGGACGGTGCGCAGCCACCGCGTCGCATTCAGGCTCGTCGCGACGGCGAGTGCGGCGAGGACGACCGCGTCCGCCCAGGGGCGCCACCCGCCGAGGCGCACCATGCCCTCGGTGTCGAGGACGAGGGGGACGACGTCGCCCTCGACGACCCCGACGAGCCCGGGTAGATCGATCGGGCGGGTCGTCGGGACGCCGCTATCAAGGGAGTAGCGCACCGTGCATCCGGGGCCGATCGGTGCGTCGGCGCACGAGATCACCGTTCCCACCGTCCGCGTCGTCCCCGGCGGCAGGCCCGCGGTGGTGACGAGCTCCCCCACGGCCAGCCACCACAGGGTGAGGGCGAGCAGGGTCGTCACGACCAGGGCGAGGATCGTGAGGACTCGCCGCGCGGCGGGGGTGACGTCAGCGGACACGCCCCTCCTATCGACCGGTGTGCCGCCGACTACACCCCGCCCCCGCACCCCCGCCCACCCCACCTCGGACCGGAGGGGAGCGCTCGGACCGAGCGGTACGGGCTCCGGTCTGGACGCCCCCCTCCGGTTCGAGCGCGCCGGCGCTGAGCAGTCGTGCCGACCGCATCCCTGCTGGAGGTGATGTGCGTTACCGTCATTCGGACACGTGCCTGGACGGCCCCGGGTGCGCCGGGCGGCCCCATCCCCGCCGCCCGGGCCGGATCCGTCTCACTCTCCACGAAGGAGTGCGTATGAGCGACAACGGACTTGCGAGGGCCTTCGACTTCGACGGCGAAGGCGTCAAGCACCACGAGACCACCGTCGGGTCTCCCTACTACGACGGCGGCCCGGTCGCGGTCCGGTTCATCGACAAGGACGGCAACCGGATCCGCAACGAGGTCAACCTGCCCTACGACGAGTACGTCGACGCCCTCACCGAGGAGGACGGCCGGGCGTTGTACCGCGACATGGCGCTCATCCGCCGCCTCGACCTCGAGGGCACGGCGCTGCAGCGGCAGGGCGAGCTCGGTCTGTGGCCGGGGCTCCTGGGTCAGGAGGCCGCCCAGATCGGCATCGGCCGGGCGATGAAGCCGCAGGACCACGCGTTCCCCGCCTACCGCGAGCACGGCGTCGCGTGGTGCAAGGACGTCGATCCCCTCGCGATCATGGGGATGTACCGCGGGTGCACCCACGGGGCGTGGGACCCGGAGGAGAAGAAGTTCCACCTCTACACGATCGTCATCGGCAACAACGCCCTCCACGCGGTCGGCTACGCGATGGGCGTGCAGCGCGACGGCGACTACGGCACGGGCGACCCCGAGCGCGACACCGCGGTCGTCACGTTCTTCGGCGACGGGGCCACGGCACAGGGCGACATCATGGAGTCGTTCGTGTTCGCCGCGGTCAACCAGGCGCCGGTCGTCTTCTACTGCCAGAACAACCAGTGGGCGATCTCCGAGCCCAACGTGCGGCAGACGCGCAACCCCCTCTACGAACGCGCGAGCGGCTTCGGGTTCCCGGGCGTGCGGGTCGACGGCAACGACGTCCTCGCCTGCTACGCCGTCTCCCAGCACGCTCTCGAGCACGCCCGCAGCGGCCAGGGCCCGTTCCTCATCGAGGCCTACACCTACCGCATGGGCGCGCACACCACCTCGGACGACCCCACGAAGTACCGCGACTCCGCCGAGGTCGAGCTGTGGCGCGAGCGCGACCCGCTCACCCGGCTCAAGAAGTTCCTCCTCTCGCTGCACGAGACCGAGGAGGCGTTCTTCGAGGAGGTCGACCGCGAGGCCGACGCGTTGGCGGCGAGGATCCGGGCCGGCGTGCAGCAGATGCCCGACCCGCCGAGCTCGATGCTCTGGGAGCACACCTACGTCGACCCCCACGCACCCCTCGCCGAGCAGCGTGCGGAGTTCGAGGAGTACCAGGCCGGCTTCGAGACGCAGGAGGCGTGATGGGCACCAAGCTCACCCTGGGCAAGGGCATCAACACGGGCCTGCGCCGCGCGATGGAGAAGGACCCCAAGGTCCTCGTCATGGGCGAGGACGTCGGCAAGCTCGGTGGCGTCTTCCGGATCACCGAGGGCCTGCAGAAGGACTTCGGCGAGGACCGCGTCATCGACACCCCGCTCGCGGAGTCCGGCATCGCGGGCACGGCCGTCGGTCTCGCCCTGCGCGGCTACCGGCCCGTCGTCGAGATCCAGTTCGACGGGTTCATCTACCCGGCGTTCGACCACATCACGAGCCAGATCGCCAAGATGCCCGCGCGTTCGCACGGGCGGGTGCGGCTGCCGATCGTCATCCGCGTGCCCTACGGCGGCGGCATCGGCGCGGTCGAGCACCACAGCGAGTCGAACGAGTCCTACTTCCTCCACAGCGCCGGCCTGCGGGTCGTCACGTGCAGCAACGCCGAGGACGCCTACTGGATGATCCAGGAGGCCGTCTCCTCCGACGACCCGGTGATGTTCTTCGAGCCCAAGCGCCGCTACCACGAGAAGATGGAGGTCGACCTCGACGCGCCCTCCGCACCGCGCTCGATGGAGGAGGCGGTCGTCGCCAGGCAGGGCACCGACGTCACGCTCGTCGCGTGGGGCCCGACGATGAAGACCGCACTCCAGGCCGCCGCCGCGGCGGAGACCGAGGGCACCTCGATCGAGGTCGTCGAGCTGCGCGGGCTCAACCCGCTCGACATCGGGGCCATCACGTCCTCGGTGGAGAAGACGGGTCGCCTCGTCGTCTCGCACGAGGCGAGCAGGTTCCTCGGCCTCGGCGCCGAGATCGCCGCGCAGGTGCAGCAACGCTGCTTCTACCACCTCGAGGCGCCCGTGCAGCGGGTCACCGGGTTCGACATCCCCTACCCGCCGAGCAAGCTCGAACACCTCCATCTGCCCGACCTCGACCGCGTGCTCGACGGCGTCGACCGCGCGCTCGCGTACTGAGTCCCGGACAGGATTGGGTGACATGGGTATCAAGACGTTCAACCTCCCCGACCCGGGTGAGGGACTGACCGAGGCCGAGATCGTGTCGTGGCGGGTCGCGCCCGGCGACACGGTGACGGTCAACCAGATCGTCGTCGAGGTGGAGACGAGCAAGTCCCTCGTCGAGCTGCCGATCCCGTGGGACGGCACCGTCACCGAGCTTCTCGTCGAGGAGGGGACCGAGGTCGAGGTCGGCGCGCCGATCATCCGCATCGAGGTCGCCGGGGCGGGCGACGAGGGCGCGGGCGGTTCCCCCGCCCCCGCGGCCACCGCCGAGGCCGACGCGCCTCCGCCGGAGGACGCCGGCGGCGGGTGGGGAGGCACCGCCTCCCCGGGCGCCTCAGGGCGCTCCGCCGCGACGAACGTCGACGACACCGCGCCGAACACGAGACCGGGTGCGGGTTCGGCCGCCGGCGGCTCCGCCGGTGGCGGCACGGTCAAGACGTTCGTCCTCCAGGATCCCGGCGAGGGCCTGACCGAGGCCGAGATCGTGTCGTGGCGGGTGGCGCCCGGCGACGTGGTCGAGGTCAACCAGATCGTCGTCGAGGTGGAGACGAGCAAGTCCCTCGTCGAGCTGCCGATCCCGTGGGCGGGTACGGTCGTCGACATCCTCGAGGCCGAGGGCACCGAGGTCGAGGTCGGCAAGCCCATCATCACGATCGCCGTCGACGGCCCGGCCGACTCGGGCTCCGGTGGGCCCGGCCAGGGCGACGCGGGGTCCGCCGAGGCCGAGAAGCGCGAACCCAACCTCGTCGGCTACGGGGAGATCGCGGGCTCGACGACGCGGCGCCGTCGGCGTGGTGCGCCGACCGCGGCCGAGGCCGGGGGCGCCCAGCCCGCAGGAGCCGGCCCGAGGACGCCCTCGGAGAGGCCGGCCTCGACGTCGCCCTCCGCCTCCTCGCCCGCGCCGACCTCGTCGCCGGGCGGCGTGACCATGCGTGAGGGCCGTCCTCTCGCCAAACCCCCGGTGCGCAAGTTCGCCAAGGACAACGGCGTCGACCTCGCCGACGTGCCCGGATCGGGAGCGGGCGGCATCATCACCCGCGCCGACGTCGAAGCGTTCCTCGCGGGCGGTGACGGGCAGGGCCAGGCTCCCTCGGGCGGTGTCTCGGGCGCGTCGGGTGTCCAGGGGACCGCGGCGGCGAGCCCGGCCCGCAGTGGCGAGCGCGAGAGCAGAACCCCGGTCAAGGGCGTCCGCAAGGTGACCGCGCAGGCGATGAGCGCGAGCAAGTTCACCGCCCCGCACGTCACGGAGTTCGTCACCGTCGACGTCACCGCGACGATGGACCTCGTCGAGCGGCTCAAGGCCGATCGGGAGTTCCGCGACGTCAAGGTCACGCCGCTGCTCGTCGTCGCCAAGGCGCTGCTCCTCGCGTGCAAGCGCAACCCGGGCGTCAACGCCCAGTGGGTGGAGAACGACGCCGAGACCGGCGGCCCCGTCATCGTGCAGAAGAACTACGTCAACCTCGGTATCGCCGCAGCGACACCGCGGGGTCTCATCGTCCCGAACATCAAGGACGCCGACGCGATGACGATGCGCGAGCTCGCCGAGGCGATGGGCGGGCTCGTCGACACCGCGCGTGCGGGCCGCACGCAGCCTGCGGACATGTCCGGCGGCACGATCACGATCACGAACGTCGGCGTCTTCGGCGTCGACACCGGTACTCCGATCATCAACCCGGGGGAGTCGGCGATCTTCGTCTTCGGGGCGGTCCGTCGTCAGCCGTGGGTCGTGGGCGAGGGCGCGGACGAGCGGGTCGAGCCCCGCTGGGTCACCCAGCTCGGGCTGAGCTTCGACCACCGCCTCATCGACGGCGACCTCGGCAGCAGATTCCTCGCCGACATCGCCGCGATCCTTCACGACCCCGCCAAGGGTCTCGTCTGGGGCTGAGCCCGGGGGCCGAGGAGGGCGGGCCGTCACCTCGACGCGAGGTGGCGGCCCGCCCATCGTGCGCAGCGGAGAGGTGCGGCTCGCTTCGGCGGGTGGGAGGCGTGCGTGCGTGCCGCTCGAGGCGTCTCCGAACCTTCTCTGACCAGGTCGTATAGGTGCATCCACCCGGCGCCATCGTCAACAGGTCTCATGGAAGCCGTGGAGGGCCCGGGGCTGGGCCTCTAGGTTCGGGGTCATGCAACGACGCCTCTCGGCCGACGACTCAGCCCTGCAACAGACGCTCCGTCATTTCTTCACCGAGGAGTTCCCAGCCGACCTGCGGGAGAAGGTCGCGGCGGGGCGGCGGCTCGAGGCCGACGACATCCGCCGCAGCCAACGCACCCTCGCCGAGGCCGGCTACGCCGCGCCCGCCTGGCCGGTGGAGTGGGGTGGCCGGGACTGGACCCCGCTGCAACGGCACATCTGGAGCACCGAGATGCAGGCGGCGGCCGTCATGCCACCCCTGCCGTTCAACGTGGCGATGGTCGGGCCGGTCATCCAGACCTTCGGCTCGCGGGAGCTGCAGGAACGATTCCTCCCCAAGACGCTCACGGCCGAGATCTGGTGGTGCCAGGGCTTCTCCGAGCCGGGCGCGGGCTCCGACCTTGCCGCCCTGCGGACGACTGCGGTGCGCGACGGGGACCACTACGTCGTCAACGGGCAGAAGACGTGGACCACCCTCGCCCAGCACGCCGACTGGATCTTCGCCCTCGTCCGCACCGACCCCGCGGCGCCCAAGAAGCAGCAGGGCATCTCGTTCCTTCTCATCGACATGAGAAGCGAGGGCGTCACCGTGCGTCCGATCCGCATGCTCGACGGGGGCGTCGAGATCAACGAGGTGTTCTTCGAGAACGTCCGCGTCCCGGTCGATCAGCTCGTCGGTGAGGAGAACCGCGGGTGGACCTACGCCAAGTTCCTCCTCGGCAACGAGCGGGTCGGCGTCGCGAACAACGGCATGATCAAACGTCTGCTCACGGGGCTCAAAGACCATGCGGCGCAGGTGCGCACCCCCGAGGGCTCCCTGCTCGAGGAGCCCGTCGTCGCCGCCCGCTTCGCCGAGATCGAGTCCCGGCTCATGGCCCTCGAGCTCACCGCGCTACGCACGAGCGCGACCTCCCACGACGGCCGCCCGGACCCGGCCTCCTCGATCCTCAAGCTCGTCGGCTCGGAGCTGCAACAGGAGGTGCTCGAGTTCGCCGCCGACATCGCCGGCCCCATGTCGCTCGTGTGGGACGAGCTCGACTCCGTGCCCGACTGGGCCTCCGTGACCGTGCCGCTCGACCTCAACTACCGCAAGGCCACGATCTACGGCGGATCCAGCGAGGTCCAGCGCATGATCGTCGCCTCCACGATCCTCGGGCTGAAGGGCTGAGCCATGGACTTCACGATGACCGATGAGCAGAAGGCCCTTCGCGATGCCGTGCGCGGCGTCCTGCGTCGCCACGGCAGCCCCGCGGCCGAGGACGGCCGTTCCGCCGCGCCCCCGCCGCACGACGCGACCCTCTGGGAGGCTCTCGTCGAGGTCGGCGTCCCCGCGTTGGCGTGGGCGGAGGACGACGGCGGCGTGGGCGCGGGGATCACCGACCTCGCCGTCGTCGCGACCGAACTCGGCCGGGCCCGTCTCCAGGTGCCCCTCGCCGAGACCCTCGTCGCCGGCACCATCGTCGGCCGTCTCGCCACGGACGAGACCCGCCGCGAGATCCTCGGTGCGCTCTCCGAGGGCAGCGCGTTGCCGCTCCCGGCGCTCGACGAGCCGCTGCGGCGGTGGAGCCCGACACCGACGGACGTCACGGCCACCGAAGGCCCCGACTCCTGGACGCTGTCGGGCACCAAGGCCCCGGTCCGGTACGCCCCCGCGGCGACGCACCTCGTCGTCAGCGCGGCGACACCGGACGGGTCGGGTCTGTTCCTCGTCGAGCGACCCGAGGTGGCCACCGAGGAGGTCGTGCTCGACGGCACTCCGGCGACACGTCTCGGCGAGGGCCCGGAGGCCGACCGGGTCCTGCGCGAGGCCCTCTCGCTCGGTGCCGTCCTCCTGTGCCACGAGGCCGTCGGCGCGATGGACGAGGCGCTGCGCCTCACGAGCGACTACCTCAACACCCGCGAGCAGTTCGGGGTGCCGCTCGCGCACTTCCAGACCCTCACCCAGCGGGCCGCCGACATGTACGTCGAGCTCGAACTCGCCCGCAGCAGTGCGCTGTACGCGGCGATGACGGCCGACGACGAGCCCGAGGACGTCGACACCGTCCTGCGCACCCGGGTCGTCGTCGACCGCGCCGCCCGGCACATCGGGCGCGAGGCGATCCAGCTCCACGGCGGCATCGGCGTCACGGCCGAGTACGCCGTCGGACATCTCGCCGCCCGCCTCGCCGACATCACGCGCACGTGGGGCGACTCCCGGACCCACCTCTCCGACCTCGCCACCCGGATCGCGGATCACGGCAGCGTGGACGTCCTCGCCTGAGACGCCTCGCGGAGGATTCGGCGCCGACGCCTCGGGCACGGTGGACGGGAGGCCCCGCGCCGCCACGACCGGTCCTCGTGTCGCCGAGCCGAGCCCTGGCCCCCGCCCGGCCCCGCGGGTAGCGTTCCTCGCATGGACCTGCAGAAGATCGAGTACTTCCTCGCGGTCCGTGACCACGGCAGCATCAACGCCGCGGCACACCAACTCGGGGTCGCGCAGCCGACGATCTCGGCGGCCCTGCGCTCCCTCGAACGGGAACTCGGCGTCGACCTGTTCCACCGCATCGGCCGCGGCGTGGTGCCCACGTCGGCCGGGCACGCGCTCGTCGGTCCGGGCCGACGGCTCGTGCGGGCGCTGTCCTCGGCGGCCACCTCGGTGGACCTCCGGGAGGAGCACCTCCGCGGCACCCTCGACATCGCGCTCGTCGCCCCGGTGGCCGCCGGGGCCTTCGTCGAGATGCTCGCCGCCTTCCACGACCGTTTCCCCTCGGTGCAGGTGCGCCTGATCCGCATCCGCACCGATCCGCAGGGCCTGGAGATGCTGCGCGAGGGCGACGCCGAGCTGCTCTGCCTCCATCTGCCGTTGGAGACCGCGGTGGGCGGGCGCCCTTGGGACCTGCGGCTCGACGTCCTCCCCCTGGGCCGGCAGGAGTACTGGTACGCGGCGCCACCGGGGACGCCGGGCCTGCCGCCGCCCGGCGAGGCGGTGCCGTTGCGGGCGCTCCCCGACATCCCGCTCGTCATCGTGCCCGACGGCGCGGCGGTCGCCGACGTCATCGAACGCGAACTCGCCCAGGTGGGGCGGGTCGCGCCACCGGCCGCCGTGCTCGAACACCGGGAGGCACGGATGTCGTTCGTCGCCCGCGGGATCGGTGCGACGTTCCTCGAACGCTCGATGCTCGAGGCCGCGAGCGACCTCGGCCTCGAGTGTCGACCCACCGTGCCGGCGATCCGGCGGGAGTTCGGGCTCGTCTACTCCGGGGACGAACTCTCGATCGTGGCGCGGGCCTTCACCGAGTTCGCGGCGACGTGGGTCGAGGACGCGCCGGGGGAGGGGACGACCATCGCGGGGGAGGGGGTCACGGTCCCGGCGGCCGGGACGTCGACGACGGGGGCGGGAGGAGGATCTCGGTGAACGCCCGCGCGGCCGGTGACAGCGGCCCGTTGCGGTGGACGACCCCGACCCGGCGGGTGAGGACCGGCTCGGTCTCGAACACCCGAACGCCGCGACCTCGCGCGCGGCCGAGGTCGAGATGCAGGGGCAGGATCGCGGCGCCGACGCCGAGACGCACGAGTTCCCACATCGCCTGCGGGTGGGCGCTCCACATCACCACGCGCCCGCCGTATCGGTCGACGACGCCGCTCTCGGGGGTCTGACCGGCGCTGTCGCCCCACTCGGCGACGAGGGGGACCTCCGCCAGGCGCGTGAGCGGGAACGGGTCGGGCATCCCGGCGGCCGAATCGGCCGAGACGGCGAGGCCGAAGACCTGTTCGGGCAGGGGGTGCACGAGGAGTGATCCCGTGGGCACCTCGAGGTGGGTGAGGCCGATCTCCGCGCGGCCGGAGCGGATCTCGCCGACGACCGCCGCCGCCGAGCCGGGCTGACTCACATGGAACTGGATGTCGGGATGCCGCTGCCGCAGCCGGGACGCGGCGGCGGGCAGCGGGTCGAGGGCGAGCAGTGGGGTGGTCGCGACCCGCAGCCGCCCGGCCCGCAGGTCCCGGACGGCGTCGACGCGCTCTCGGGCGCGGTCGGCCTCGCGCAGCGCGGCGCGGGCACCGGCCTCGAAGGTCCGCCCGGCCGGGGTGAGCGTGAGCGAGCGGCCCGACCGGTCGAACAGCTCGACCCCGACCTCCCGTTCCAGGGCGCGGATGGCCTGGGACAGCGACGGCTGCGCGATGAACAGCGCCGCCGCGGCCTTCGTCACACTGCCGTGGTCGACCACGGCCACGAAGTACTCGATCCGGCGCAGGTCCACCCCGGGAGCGTAGCGACCGCACGCGCCGGGTGCGGGTCGGGAACAGGTGGGGCCCGGCGACCTGCACGTTCGTGCCGAGACGCCCGTCCGGGATCGTGCCAAGGTAGAGGTATGAGCGATTCCACCGGTGTGGTCATCCCTCTCTCGGACGGGCGACGCAGCACGTCGGACTTGGGGAGGGCGGTGGTCGCGGACGCGCTCCGGGGTGTCGACCCGGCCGGCGCCGATGCCGCCCGGGGCGAGAAGGACTGGCGCAAGCGCTATCCCGCGCACTTCCGGCGCCTCGTCGAGGACGGCCTCGGCTCACCCGAGATCGCCCGGCGCATCGCGGCCGACGGGCTCGCCTCGTTCGCCTCCCGCATGCGGTGGTTCACCCCCGGACGACCGGAGATCCCGCTCGCCGAACGTCTCGCCGAGGGCGCCGACGAGCCCACTCGGGACGAGGGCCCACTCACCACCGAGACCGTCGTCGGCGTCGGCGCCCCCGAGACCGACCTCTCCGTGCCCTACCGCGGCACCCGCCTCACCGGCGACGACCTGCGTCGTCAGCTCGACGACTGGGTCGTGCGCGGCATCGTCGAACCCGACCTCGCCGACGCCGTCCGTCGCGTGCAGTACCACCCCGAGTGGCTCGCACTGCCGGATCGCACGGTGCTCGTCCTCGGCGCCGCCTCGGAGATGGGCCCGCTGCGCAGCCTCCTGCGTTGGGGCGCGGACGTCGCCACCCTCGACCTCCCGCGCCCGGAGCTGTGGACGGCGCTGCTCCCCGATGTGCGCCGGTACGCGGGGACCCTCCACCTGCCGATGCAGGACACCGAGGTGCGTCCGGTCGAGGGGCGCGCGGGCGCCGATCTCCTCCACGACCTCCCCCGCATCGGCGCGTGGGTGGACGACCTCGCGCCCGGCCGGGGGCTCGTCCTGGGCAACTACGTATACGCCGACGGGGCCCTCAACCTGCGCCTCTCCGCTGCCACCGACGCCCTCACCGTGCGCCTGCTGCAGCGGCGGGACGACGTCGCGCTCTCCTACCTCGCCACGCCGACCGACGTCTTCGCCGTGCCGCCCCCCGCGGCGGCGCACTCGCGGGATCGGTACCGGCGCCGCCGGGCGCGGGCCCTCACGGCCGGCGTGCGGACGCTCAGTCGTGGCGCGCTCTACCGCCCCGGCTACCCCGAGACCTACGACGGCCCGGGCGTCACCGACTGCATCGTCCCCCAGCAGGGCCCGAACTACCTGCTCGCCAAGCGGGTGCACCGCTGGCGGGCCACCGACGCCCGCGCGGCCGGGATCCCCGTCGCGTTCGCCGTCGCCCCACCGACCCGCACCCGCTCGGTCGTGAGGAATCGTGCCCTGGCCGCGGCCTACGCCGGCGCCCACCGGTTCGGCGTCGAGGTGTTCGACCCCGCGACGAGCAACACGCTCATGGCCGCGCTCCTCGTCCACGACCTCTGCGCCGACGTCCCGGCCCGTCCGCACCCCTGGGAGGACGAGGCCGCCCACGCGGCCCACGGCGGACTGTGGCGCACGGCCTACGACCCGCGCAGCGTCCTCGCCATCGCCGCCGCGACCGGCGTCGCCGCACGTCACTGACGCGTCGCCACCGGGCCGCGCCCAGGAGCGAACCGCGCCCGGGAGAGAAGCTCACGGCACGGATGCCCCTCGGCCTCGGTCCCGGAACACCGATGACACCGGCCGCCCGATACGAGCGCCCCGTCGGTCCGGGGGAACGACGGGGCGCGAGGGGTGGGCCGGCGACGAGCGACGCCCGAGGGCCTGCGTCAGGGGGTGATGACGAGCGCGTCGAGCACGCGACGGGCGACCTCGTCGTCACCGTGCACCGAGTAGTGCAGTTCGCTGGTCGCGCGGCGGCCGGCGGCACGGCGCGTGAACGCCTCGGTGCTGATCTGGATGCTCGTCGTCTTGCCGATGACGGGGATGGGCCCGGTCTCGTCGGTGCCACCGCTGAACATGAGGGAGCCGTGCGGGCGCCCGTCCTCACCCTGCTCGACGCGGACTCCGGTGCGCGCGACGACGGGCCCGGTGAGCTCGATCATGACGACGCGACCGGTGGGCACACCGGCCCGGCGGACCACGATCATCGGCAGCGCGTCCATGACCGTCTGACAGAACGTCGCCGCGGCGAGGGAGTCGAGGTTGCCGGGTCGACCGAGGGCGGCGCGGATGTCCTGCTCGTGGCACCACAGGTCGTTGACGCGCACGCGGAGCGCCTTGAGCAGCGGCATCGGGCCGGGCGGCATCTCGATCATCACGCTGTCGAGGTCCTCGGGCTCGTTGTCGCGCAGGTCGCGGAGCTGACCGAGTCGGCGGTTGACGACGGTCTGCAGCTCGGCGACGACCTCCGAACCAGGGCGCGGACGGCGCAGCTCGACACCGGCCTCGATCGCGCGGTTGAGTTCGCTGTGCAGGTGGGGGTGGTCGGGGACCTCGACCTGCGGATCGGGCCTCCCCATGAGCATGGACTCGGCCGAGACGATGTGCGACAGCTGATCCTTGACCGTCCAGCCCGGGCACTCCGTGGGCTTGTCGAAGTCACGATCGGTGCATGGGAACGCAAGGTCGACGATGGCCTGGGCAGTCTGCGTGTAGGCATCGACGAGACCTGACAGATCTTCGGGAGCGGCCGGGTGCATGGGCATGGCCTCAGCCTAACTAGGCTGGTCGCCATGGCCACTTCGGAACGGGTCCGCAGTTCTCACGCCTCGGCGCAGGCGTCGTCACCGACGGCCGCGGTCGCGGCGGCGGAAGGGGCGTTGCGGACGTCGGTCCTCGCGCTCGCGGGAGTGGTCGCCCTCGTCGCGATGGCCGTCGGCGGGACCGTCGGCGGAATCTTCCAGCCTCTGGTCGGGTTCGACGACGGCGGGGCGCTCGCCCGCTGGGGGGTGCCGATCTCCCGGGTGATCCTCGACGTCTCCGCGGCGGCGACGATCGGTCTCCTGCTGCTCGCCGGGACGATCGTCCCCGAACGCGTCTCCACCGACCGACGCCGCGCGGCGTGCCGACTCGCGGTCGTCACCGGTTCGGTGTGGGTCGTCGCCTCTCTGGCCGCCATCGTCTTCGGGATGTCGAACGTCTCGGGCATCGCGATCACGGACCCGGCCTACGGCGGCCAGCTCGCCTCGGCGCTCGACTTCGACTACTTCCGTGCCGTGTTCGTCTCTGCGCTGCTCGCGCTCGGCGCGACGTTGTGCGCCCTCGCCGCACGGACGACGACCGGGATGACGTGGGGCTCGGTCCTCGGTCTCGTCGCGGTGCTCGTCCTCGCGCTCACCGGCCACTCCGGAGGCGCCGCCGCCCACGACACCGCGGTCAACTCGCTCGCCGTCCACATGGCCGCGGCCTCCGTGTGGCTCGGTGGACTCATGGCGATCGTCATCCTGCGGCGGAGCCTCGGGGTCGATCTCCCGATCGTTGTCGCGCGGTACTCCACCCTGGCGCTGTGGGCGTACGGCGGCATCGTCGTCTCCGGCGTCCTCAACGCCTCCCTGCGGATCGCCGCCCCCGCCGATCTGCTCACGCCCTACGGCCTGCTCCTGCTCGCCAAGGTCACGGCGTTCGTCATCCTCGGGTTCGCGGGCTGGCGGATGCGGGCGGCGATGATCGGTCGGCTGCAGGCCGACCACCGCGACAGCAAGGCGTTCGCGACCCTCGCCGCCGGGGAGATCGCGCTCATGGCCCTCGCCGCGGGTGTCGCCGTCGCGATGTCGCGCACCGCCCCGCCGGTGTCCCAGCAGGTCTCCCCGGACGTCGTCACCTCGCTCACCGGCTACCCCGACCCGGGCGGGCCGCCCACCGGATGGGACTGGTTCACGACCTTCCGCCCCGACTGGATCTTCCTGTTCGCCTCGATCCTCGCGATCGGTCTGTACACCGCGGGCGTCGTCAAGCTCCACCGGCGGGGCGACACCTGGCCCGTCCACCGCACGCTGCTCTGGATGATCGGGTGGATCGCGTTCGTGTGGACCACCTGCGGGGCCCCCGGCGTCTACGGCCGGCTCACGTTCTCGGCCCACATGATCATGCACATGATGCTGACGATGGGCGGCCCGGTCCTCATGGCCTTCGGGGCGCCGCTCACGCTGGCCGCCCGCACGCTCACGGCGCGCAAGGACAAGACGATGGGCCCGCGCGAGATCATGCTCGCCACCGCCCACTCGCGGTGGATGAACTTCTGGGCCAATCCGGTCGTCGCCGGGTTCAACTTCGCGGGCAGCCTCTACATCTTCTACTTCACACGGCTGTTCGACCTCGCCCTGCGCACCCACGCCGGGCACATGATCATGGTCGTCCACTTCATGCTCGCCGGGTACGTGTTCGCGTGGTCGCTCGTCGGCGTCGATCCCGGCCCCCGCCGTTGGCCGCCGTCCCTGAGGCTCGTGCTCCTGTTCGCGACGATGTCGTTCCACGCGTTCTTCGGTGTCGTCATCACCTCCTCCGCCACGTTGCTCGGCGGTGAGTACTTCCGCCAGCTCAACCTGCCGTGGGTGGGCGACCTGCTCGCGGACCAGAAGGCCGGCGGCCTGATCACCTGGGGCATCGGCGAGTTCCCGATGCTGTTCCTCGCGTTGCTGGTCCTCGCGACGTGGATGCAGGCCGACGAGCACGAGGCCAAACGGTCCGACCGACAGGCCCTGCGCGACCACGACGCGGAGCTCGAGGCCTACAACGCCTCCCTGCGGCAGCGCGGCGAGGCCCTCCGACGGGCCGAGGAGGTCGAGGAGGCGCGATACCGGGCCCGCCACGAGCACGCGCACGGCCGACGGGGTCACGGTTCGCCCGAGTCCGGAGGCGGGCTCGCGTGACGTCGGCCGAGCACCTGCGGGTCGCCCTCGCCCAGGTCACGTATGACGGCGAGGAACGGGAGGGCTCGGTCGCCGACAGGGCCCGCGGGGTCGCCGCCGATCTCGCCGCACGGTTGGCGGGGGAGGAGGTCGACCTCGTCGTCCTGCCCGAGCTGTGGGCCGTCGGCGCCTTCCGCCCACGCACCTGGGCCGAACGCGCCGAGTCCCTCGACGGGCCGACGTCCGCGGCGATGGCCGACCTCGCCCGCGACACCGGCGCCCTCGTGCACCTCGGGTCGATCCTCGAACGCGACACGGACGGCGCCCTGCACAACACGTCGATCGTCCTCACCCCGACCGGGGAGCGCCTCGCGACCTACCGCAAGATCCACCGCTTCGCCGCCGGCGGGCTCGAGGGCGAGCTGCTCACCGGGGGTGAGGAGGTCGTCGTCGCGGACCTGTCCACGCGCACCGGCGCCACCGTGCGCGCCGGCCTGTCGATCTGTTACGACATGCGCTTCCCCGAGCTCTACCGCGCCCAGGTCGCGGCCGGCGCCGAGCTCATGGTGATCCCCGCGTCCTGGCCACGACGACGCATCGGCGTGTGGGACCTCCTGCTGCGAGCGCGAGCCGTCGAGAACCAGTGCGCCGTCGTCGGGGTCAACGCCGTGGGAGTCGACGGCCGCACCCCGATGGGCGGACGCAGCGCCGTGATCGACGCGTGGGGAGAGTCCGTCTCGACACCGATGGGCGGTGGTGAGGACGAGGGCGAGGGGGCCGCCGCCCCGACGCAGGTCGCCGTCGTCGACGTCGACCTCGCCGCCGTCCGGGACGCCCGGGAGTCCTTCCCCGTCCTGCCCGATCGGCGCATGTCGGTGGTCGCGACCCCGTCGCCCGAGAGGCGGCCGGGTCCCTCCTGAACGTGGGCTCGCTCACCTGCCCTAGGGTCGGCACGAGAGGTGATCCCTGCGATGAAGGAGAGCGTCATGACCGACCGTCCCCTGCTCTGGCTCCGACACGAGGTGCGACCCGGTGAGGGACGGGCGGCGATCTCGCCGCACACGGCACGCGTCCTGCGCGAGGCCGGGTTCCCGATCACCGTGGAGGAGAGCGACCAGCGCGCCTTCTCCCTGCAGGAGTACGTCGACGCCGGTTGCGACACCGCCGCGACGGGGACGTGGGCCGATGCGCCCGAGGGTGCGATCGTCGTCGGCCTCAAGGAACTCCCCGAGGGTGACGGCCCGCTGCGGGACCACATCTACTTCGGCCACGCGTACAAGCACCAGCACGGCGCCGCGCACCTGCTCGGCCGGTTCGTCGCGGGCGGCGGGACGCTGCTCGACCTCGAGTACCTCGTCCACGAGGACGGTCGCCGCGTCGCCGCCTTCGGGTACTGGGCCGGGTACGTCGGGGCCGCGCTCGCCGCCCTCGAGCACCGCGGACACCTCGAGCCCGACATGAAGCGCCGGAGCAAGGAGGACCTCGACGCGTTGCTGCGCGAGGGCGGCGCGGGGGACGACGGAGCGCGAGCCCTGGTCGTCGGGGCGCTGGGGCGCAGCGGACGTGGCGCGTGCGACGCGCTCGAGGTCGCCGGGATCACGGTGACCCGGTGGGACATCGCCGAGACGGCGAACCTCGACAAGGAGGCGCTGCTCGACCACGACATCCTCGTCAACTGCGTGATGGTGAGTTCCCCCGCGCCGCCGTTCGTCACCGGTGAGGACCTCGACGCCCCGGGGCGGCGCCTGTCGGTGATCTCCGACGTCACGTGCGACGTCACCTCCGACCTCAACCTCCTGCCGGTCTACGACGAGCTGACGTCATGGGAGGAACCTGCGCGCGTCCTCAGGCCCGCCGATCCCGACGGGGCACGGCCGCAGGTGCGCATCGTCGCGATCGACAACCTCCCCTCGCTCCTGCCCGCCGAGGCCTCGGCCACCTACGCCGAGGACCTCCTGCCGACGATGTTGGAACTCCCCGACGGGGCGGTGTGGGACCGGGCCCGTGCGCGCTTCGTGCAAGCCCTCGACGACGAGGGGGTCGCCCACTGAGGCGTCGGTGACGGCCGCGTGTCAGGCGGTGCCGAATCCGCGGGGCCACTTCGTCGCGACGTGCGGGCCCCCACCGCGACGAGGAACGACGCGAAACGGCCGTCGCCCGCCCCGGGAGGGTGGTCGGCGGCCGTTGGGCGTGTGCGGAGAGCCTGGCCCGTCCGTTCCGGAGGGCGGTTCGGGACACGGGAGGGGCCACGCGATCAGGGGCGCGGGAGTCCCCAGGCCTCGCCGAGCAGCTCGTAGCTGCGGCGGCGCAGCGCAGGGTCCCACGTGTACGTCGCGACGATGAGCTCGTCGACGCCGTAGCGCTCGACGATCTCGTCGAGCTGGGTGACGACCTCCTCGGGGGTGCCGACCGCGGTGAACGAGGGGCGGTCCCCCCGGCGCTCCGCGATCGGCATGGGCGGGGTGGCGCCGCGCAGGGTCGCGAGCATGTCCTCCCCGGGGGGGTCCAGGGGCGCGAGGCGACCGGTCGCGATACGGGTACGCATGGCCTGCGAGGTCGTCGCAAGGTGGCGGGCCTCCGCCGTCGTTGGGGCGCACACGACGTTGACCCCGGCCATCGCGTACGGTGCGTCGATCTGCGCGGTGTGGGCCTCGGTGGTGAACCGGGAGCGGTACACCTCGAGCGCGGCGTCGACGGCGTCGGGCGCGAAGTGCGAGGCGAACGAGAACGGCAGGCCCAGGGCGGCGGCGACGCTCGCCCCGCCGAGGGAGGAACCGAGCATCCACAACGGCACCTTCGTGCCCTCGCCGGGCAGGGCGCGGACCCGCAGGCCGTCCCGGCCGGGGTCGGCGCGGTCGCCGAGCAACGTCGCGAGATCGGCGACGTCCTGCGCGAAGTCCCGCAGCTCGGCCGAGGTGCGCTGCAGCGCGGCGGCGGTGACCGGGTCGGTGCCCGGGGCGCGGCCGAGACCGAGATCGACTCGGTCGCCGTACAGCGTGGCCAGCGTGCCGTAGTACTCCGCGACCATGAGCGGCGCGTGGTTGGGCAGCATGACCCCACCGGAGCCGACACGGATGGACTCGGTGTGCGCGGCCACGTGTGCGAGGAGCACGGCGGTGGCCGAACTGGCGAAGGTCACGCTGCCGTGGTGCTCGGCCATCCAGAACCGCGTGTACCCGGCCCGTTCCACCGTGCGGGCCAGCTCCGTGCTGTCGCGGAGGGCGTCGGCGGCCGTGGAGCCGGCACTCACCGGCGCGAGATCGAGAACGGACAGGGGGACACGACGATCGGCACTCATGCAGGTCACAACACCTGCGCGGGCCCGTCTTATTGCCTCCACTCGGCAAATTCGTCGTCTTCGGTGGGGGCATTGCCATGCATCCGGGCGGTTTCGTGTCGATAATCACGTCGACACCCACACACGCGGAGGCCCCATGTCCATCGGTTTCGGTATCTTCCTCATCGCCCTCGGCGCGATCCTGTCCTTCGCCGTCAAGGACGCGCTTCCGGGCGTCGACCTCACGATGGTCGGCTACATCCTCATGGCGGCGGGTCTGGTGACCTCGCTCGTCTCCGTCGTCATGATGAACCGCTCCCGCGCGGTCGTCTCGCGTCGCACGACCACGGTCGAGGACCCTCGCGACCCCTACGCCTGAGCCCACCACACACCCGAGACGGCACCTGGGATGGAAGCTCAGGTACTGCCTGAGCGATAGCACCGCTGCCATCCCATCTGCCGTCTCGGGTGTCGTGCGGGGATGGCGTGGCCCGTACGACGAACGCCGTCCCCACCCGGCTCGGGTGAGGACGGCGTTCGTCATGCCGCGGGGCGAGCCTCAGAAGGCCGCCTCGGGCACCTCCATGAGGGAGTTGTCGGACAGTTCGCACGCCGCACGCTGCCCGGCGAGCAGCGGGAGCTGCGTGCGGGCGAAGAAGCGGGCCGCGGCGATCTTGCCGGTGTAGAAGTCGACATCGCTGCCGTCGGCGCCGTTCTCGAGGGCCTTCTGCGCCACGTCGGCCTGCAGCAGGAGCAGCCACCCGACGAGGACGTCACCCGCCGCCATGAGCAGACGCGTGGTGTTCTGGCCGACGATGTAGAGGTTGCTGAGGTCGCCACCCTCCTGGCGGGGGTCGGACTTCATGAGCAGGTCGATCATCGACCCGCCGATGACGGTGATGTCCTCGACGGCCTTGCCGAGCAGCTCGCGCTCCTTGGCGAGCGGGTCGGACTGCAGGTCCGCGCCGCCCTTGACCGTGGCCATGACCTTCTCGCTCATGTACGTGAGGGCCCTGCCCTTGTCGCGCACGATCTTGCGGAAGAAGAAGTCCTGGCCCTGGATCGCCGTGGTGCCCTCGTAGAGGGTGTCGATCTTGGCGTCGCGGACGTACTGCTCGACCGGGTAGTCCTGGAGGAATCCGGAGCCACCGAAGGTCTGGAGGGACTCGGTGCCGAGCAGCACCCAGGCGCGCTCGGAGCCGACGCCCTTGACGATCGGCAGGAGCAGGTCGTTGACCCGGGCCGCCATGTCGACCGCGGAGCCCTTCTCGGCCTCCATCGTCCCGGTCTCGAGGTAGTGCTGGTCGACGATGTCCTGCTGCATGGCCGTGAAGAGCACGAGCGCACGGAGGCCCTCGGCATAGGCCTTCTGGAGCATGAGCGAGCGCCGCACGTCCGGGTGGTGGGTGATCGTCACGCGGGGGGCGGACTTGTCGGCCATCTGCGTGAGGTCGGCGCCCTGCACGCGCTCCTTGGCGTACTCGAGGGCGTTGAGGTACCCCGTCGACAGGGTGGCGATGGCCTTCGTGCCGACCATCATGCGGGCGTACTCGATGATGCGGAACATCTGCGCGATACCGTCGTGGACGTCGCCGACGAGCGTGCCCACGGCGGGGTGCTTCTCACCGAAGCGCACCTCGCACGTGGTGCTGACCTTGAGGCCCATCTTGTGCTCGACGTTGGTGACGTAGACACCGTTGCGCTCGCCGAGCTCACCGGTCTCGACGTCGACCATGTACTTCGGCACGGAGAACAGCGACAGGCCCTTGGTGCCGGGGCCGGCGCCCTCGGGGCGGGCGAGTACGAGGTGGATGATGTTGTCGGTCATGTCGTGCTCACCGGAGGTGATGAAGCGCTTGACGCCCTCGATATGCCACGTGCCGTCGGGCTGCTGCACGGCCTTGGTGCGGCCGGCGCCCACGTCGGAGCCCGCGTCGGGCTCGGTGAGCACCATCGTGGCGCCCCACTGCTTCTCGACCATGTGATGGGCGAGCTTCTTCTGGTCCTCGGTGCCGAGTTCGTACAGCACGCGGGCGAACCCGAAGCCGGCCGAGTACATGTAGATGGCCGGGTTGGCGCCGAGGACGAGCTCGGCCGCAGCCCAGTTGAGGGACGGCGGGACGACCATGCCGCCCAGCTCGGCGGGGACGCTCAGTAGACCCCAGTCGGCGTCGACATACGCCTTGTAGGAGCGCTTGAACGCCTCGGGGAGGGTGACGGTGCCGCTCTCGGGGTCGAACACGGGGGGGTTGCGGTCGGAGTCGAGAAGGCTGTCGGCCAGCTCGTTCTCCGCCAGTTCGCCCACGGCGTGGAGGATCTGGCGGGCGGTGTCCGCGTCGAAGTCCTCGTACGGACCCGAACCCAGGACGTCGTTGCGACCGAGCACCTCGAAGAGGTTGAACTCGAGATCGCGGAGATTGCTCTTGTAGTGGCCCACGGGCGGCCTTTCCCTCGTCGTGCGTCGGGAACTACCCCGACTCCGGTTCGTATGCGTGGGGCTCCGAGGTGACGCACGACTCGAGTGCGCGACTCCGGGCACATTACCGATGAGTAATCAGGATGACCGACCGTCCTTCCTCCTGGCAAGCGATGTGGCCCCGGTGGGATGAACGCCACGTCCGGTGATCGGCCCCATGAGCGACGGTAGTCGACCGGCGTCATCGCTGGTCGTCGACGGTGTCCACCGATGACGACCGGTGCCGGGGCAGGGCTGACCCGTCCTCGGGGTGAACGGCGCCGGGGGCGAGAAGTCCACCCCGGGGCCGATCCGGCATCACGGCCCGGCCGGTAAGGTTGACCACACGTGTCGACGACGTGACGACGGGGTGAACGTGATGTCCGGTGGCCTGAACGGCGACGATTCCGCGGAGATCGACGAGGTGAGGACCTCCCGGCCGGGGGTCGAGGGGGCCGCCGCAGACGGGGCCACGGACGGCGTCGCCGTCACGGACGCCGCTGCCCGCGACGCCGGTGACGCCGGTGACCTGGACGACGCCCACGACGCCGAAGACCTGGGCGACGCGTCGGTCGAGGCCGATGTCTGGGGTGCTCGCGATGAGACGGACGCCTCGGGGGAGTCGACCGGCGAGTACTCCGCGGGGGCGCTCGAGGTCGAGGTCGAGACCGAGCTGAAGTTCGACGCCCCCCGCCGCTGGTCGATGCCGAGGTTGGACCGCGTCGCCGGCATCGCCGCCGTCGAGGCGCCGCAGCGGTTCACGCAGACGGCGACCTACCTCGACACCCTCGATCTGGATCTGCTGCGGGGGAGGCACACCCTCCGCCGCCGGACCGGTGGCACCGACGCCGGTTGGCACCTCAAGACTCCCGGGGACGGCGCGGGACGGGTCGAACATCGCCTGCCGCTCGGACGGGTGTCGATCGTCCCGTCGGAGCTGCGTGACCTCGTGGCCGACCTCGTCGGGGACTCCGCACTCGTCCCGGTCGCGCAGCTGCGCACGCGCCGCACCCGTCGCGCCGTGACCGACGAGGCGGGCGCCGTGCTCGTGCTCGTCGAGGAGGACGCCGTCGAAGCCACGACCTACGTCGACGGGGAACGCGTCCATCGGTGGCGCGAGGTGGAGGTCGAGCTCGTCGACGGCACTCCCGCCGACCTCGAGACCGTCTCCGCCGCGCTCGTCGCGTCGGGGCTCGTCGCCTCGCCGCACCCGAGCAAGCTGGGGCGCGCACTCGACGAGCCCCTGTCGCGCCCGGTGCCGGGCAAGGACGACGACCGGAGCGCCGGGGCCGTCGTGCTGCACTACCTCTCGGCGCAGGTCGGTGTCCTGCAGGGCAGCGAGAACCGACTGCGCGAGGACGCGAAGAGCGCGGTGCACAAGGCCCGTGTCGCCACCCGGCGCCTGCGCAGCACGCTGCGGACCTACCGAGCGCTGCTCGACCGCGTCGAGACCGACCCGCTCCGCGAGGAGATCAAGTGGCTCACGGGCGTCCTCGGCGAGCCGCGCGACGGGGAGGTGCAGCTCGCCCGGATCGGTGGCCTGCTCGACTCCCTCGAGCCCGATCTCGTCGTCGACGGCGCCGACGTCACGATCCGCGAGACGCTCGAGGCCGAGCACGCGCAGGCCCATGCGCGCATGGTCGCGGTCCTCGACTCGAGCCGGTACGAGCGGCTCATGGCGGACCTCACGGACCTCCTGCTGCGCCCGCCGTTCCTCCCCGACGCGTCCCGACCCGCGACCGAGGTGCTTCCGGGGCTCGTCACGAAGGCGTCCCGGGCCGTGGTCACGCAGGCGAAGCGGGCTGCGGCGATGCCGGAGGGCCCCGAGCGCGACGAGGCGGTCCACGACATCCGCAAGCTAGCGAAGGCGGCGCGGTACGCCGCAGAGGCGGCCGGCCGCTCGGCGGGGTCGTCGGCCAAGGACGTCGTCGGCGCGTTCACCGACCTCCAGGAGGCCCTCGGCGACCACCAGGACAGCGTCGTCTCCCGGGGCGTCGTCATGCGGCTCGCCGACCAGGCTCGCAAGGCCGGCCGCGACACCTTCACCTACGGAGTGCTCGCCGAACGCGAGTACGCCCTCGCCCGCAGCGTCGAGGCCCGCTACGTCCCCCTCCTGCAACAAGCACGCAAGGCGGCCAAGAAGCTCCGCTGACCCCGCCCCGCCGAGGTCGCATCCGAGATCGCATCCGAGATCGCAGCCGAGGATGCAGCGAGGGGGTCGCCATCACGGCCCTCTCATCGCATCCTCGGCTGCGATCCCGTGTCGGGGCATGCCCGAAGTCGGTGGTGCGGCCGGGCTCCCCGAAACCGGCCCGTGCTCCCCTCATTGGGGGAGCACGGGCGGGGAATCGTGTGTGCGCGCCACCATCCCACCGCACCCCGTCGCGCCGCCATGCCCACCGCACCCCCTTACCCGCCGCGCCTCATGCCACCGCGTCACCCCTGCGCGTCGGGCACGCGAACGGCCCCGCAACCGGAGGGCTGCGGGGCCGTTCGAACCAGAGCGAGTGACGGGAATCGAACCCGCGTATCAAGCTTGGGAAGCTTGTGTTCTACCATTGAACTACACTCGCGTTTTCGCAGGTCAGGCGCCTTATCGCAATGCCGCGAACTCGTTTCGGAGAACGGCGGGCGAACGGGGTGTGACCGCGTCGGGTGCAGTCTACGACACACTCCGCCCGCCTCGTGACACGGGCCTCGTCGGCCCGCGGTGGGCGCGCCCTGCGCGGGCCGGCCGGACCGCGCGGCAGGACCTCGGCAGAAGGACATCGGCGGCAGGTGTCGCAGTGCCCGTGCCTCAGTCCGGACCTCAGCGGCAGCCCACGACGGCGGTGCCCATCGTGTCGACGGCGGAGCGCACGGAGGCCGTCCTGGTGTTCCCGTTCTCGATGAACGCGAACACGCGGCGGCGGCCGTCGACGCCGTAGGCGATGCCCGTGAGGGCCACGGCGTCGCCGAGCGTGCCGGTCTTGGCGACGACCTTGCCGACCGCGCATCGCTGGGACGGCGCGCGGAACCGCGATCGGAGGGTGCCGGTCTGCCCGGCGCGGGGCAGCGCGCCCCAGGCGAAGGCCACCCGGCGGGTGGTCGGGTCGTCGTAGAGACGGTCGACGGTGGTCGCGAGGGTCCGCACCGGCATGCGGTTCGCGCGCGAGAGGCCCGAGCCGTCCTTGTTGACGTAGCCCGCGAGCGGGACGTCGGCGCGGGCGAGCACGGTGCGCTGGTGGGCGAGGGCGTTCGTCCACGTCGGGCGAAGCCCCGACTCGAGGGCGGCGAGGCGCAGCAGGTACTCGGCATAGGTGTTGTCGCTCACCGAGAGGGTGTGGGCGACCAGCGAGGACACGGGCGCCGACCAGCTCTGCCCGAGCTCCTCCGCCTGGGCGGGGGTGACCCCGGCGCCCGCGACGCGGGCGGTGATGCCGGCCTTCGTCAGGGAGGCGGCGAACACCTTCGCGGCGGCGAGGGACGCGTCCGCGCCCCGGTGGCCGGTCATCGTGAGGCCCCGGACGAGCTGCACCTCACCGGGCACGTAGCTGCTCTTCCACCCGGTCGCGCGGGAGGGGGTGGGGAACACCGAGGCATCCGCGTACACGGTGACCGATCTGCGGCCGCTGCCCAGGAGCTGGGTGGCCGTACGGTCGCCGAGGGTGCGCAGACGCGCCGCACTCAGGGAGGGGTCCCCCGCGCCCTTGAGGTAGACGTTGCCGGGAATGGCGCGGGAGGCGAACGTCCGGGTGACGAGCTGGGTGTCCGGTGAGGTCGACCGCAGGACCGTGAACGCCGTCATGACCTTCTGGGTCGAGGCGGGCATACGGCTGCGCGTGGAGTTGCGAGACCACAGGGTCGCACCGCTCGCCTCGTCGAGGACGAGGCCCGAGAACGCGGCCCCCAGGTAGGGGCTGCGCGCGCCCGCGTCGAGGCGGATCCGCATCGAGGTGGACGTCGCTGCGGCGGTCGAGGTCTGTGCCTGGAGAGTCGTCACCGACGTACTGGCGGTGGCGGACGGGCGGGCGACGGTCGCGTTGCCGGGGGCGACCGGATCGGGGGAAGGGGCGGCAGTGGCGGTCCCGGCAAGGAACGACGAGGTGAGAAGGGTCGCCGCCGCCGCGGCGCCGAGGGGGGCGAGACGACGGGCGGGGGAGGGGGCGAGCAGACGCATGGGCGGTCCTCGTGGTCGGTGGTCATGGTGCGAGTCGCCCTGCGTCCCAGCATGTCTCGACGCCGGGACCGGTACGCGTGCGCACCCGCGGTCCTCTCTTCGTCACGGCCGCTCGACACCTTGAGACAACCGCGTTCCCAGGCTTCGCGGGAATCGGGTGACCAGGCGTGCCGCCGTGCTCGCCGCGGGCGTGCTCCCGACCCTCCCGGGGGCGGTAGCGTGAGGCCGTGCTGCTCTCAGATCGTGACATCAGGGCCCAGGTCGAGGCCGGGCGCGTCCGCCTCGACCCCTACGACCCGGGGATGGTGCAGCCGTCGAGCATCGACGTCCGTCTCGACCGGTACTTCCGGCTCTTCGACAATCACAAGCACCCCCTCATCGACCCGGCGGAGGAGCAGCCCGACCTCACCCGCCTCGTCGAGGTCGAGCGCGACGAGGCGTTCGTGCTGCACCCCGGAGAGTTCGTCCTCGGGTCGACGTACGAGCTCGTGACCCTCCCGGACGACGTCGCGGCGCGCGTCGAGGGCAAGTCCTCGCTCGGGCGCCTCGGCCTGCTCACCCACGCGACGGCGGGGTTCGTCGACCCGGGATTCAGCGGCCACGTCACCCTCGAGCTCAGCAACGTCGCCACGCTGCCCATCAAGCTCTACCCGGGGATGAAAATCGGACAGCTGTGCTTCTTCCAGTTGTCCTCCTCGGCCGAGCACCCCTACGGCAGTGACGTCTACGGGTCGCACTACCAGGGCCAGCGCGGCCCCACGGCGAGCCGGTCCTGGGCCGGGTTCAGTCGGGTGGACGTCTGAGATGCCACGGCTCCTGCGGCGGAGGCCGCTCGAGCGTGCGATCCACACCCTCGTGCGCGGGGAGCGGCCGGTCGAGGCCATCGTCGTCACGCTGCACGGCGGTCCCGAGCGCGGCTTCCGGCGCACCGCGCCATGGAGCGCCCCCTACCTGCGGATGATCCCGTTCGGCCGCCGCGTGCGTGAGCTGTCGGACGAGCGCATCGCGATCGTCCACCTGCGCCACACCCAGACCGGGTGGAACGGCGGCGAACGCACGACCGTCGGACAGGCGCGGATGCTGCTCGCCGAGCTCGCCCGCCGGGAGCCCACCCTGCCCGTCGGGCTGCTCGGGCACTCCCTCGGCGGCCGCACCGCGCTCGCCGCCGCGGGGTACGCGCACGTCACCACGGTCGCGGCCCTCGCGCCGTGGGTGACGCCTCACGACGACGTCGCGCACCTGATCGACCGCGACGTGCTCATCGTCCAGGGGGATCGCGACCGCATGTGCCCGAAGCCCGAGACCGACGCCTTCGTCGAGCGCCTGCGGGAGGCCGGCGGGCACCCGAGGTACGAGGTGCTCGAAGGATGCGGCCACAGCATGTACCGGCGCGCCGGCGAGTGGCACGACATCGCCGCGAGCCACCTCGTCCGCACCCTTCTGCCGCGGGGCTGACACGGCAGGGATGCCGCTGCCGACCGATGCCGCGGGGCGGACACCACGGGCGGGCGTTCCGGCGCCGCCACCGCAGGGCCGACGCGGCGGCGACCTGGATCGCCCACGCGTCCAGGAGGGTCGGGTCTCACGGCACCTCCGGGCAGGCGGTTGTCGGTGGTGGCCTATACGTTGGGGCGCATGATCCGGTTCGAGCACGTCACCAAGACGTTTCCGGGCGGCACGGTCGCCGTGGACGACCTCACGCTCGAGGCCCCCCGCGGCCGGATCACGGTGCTCGTCGGCCCCTCCGGGTGCGGCAAGACCACGTCGCTGCGCATGGTGAACCGCATGATCGAGCCCACGTCGGGCACGATCCTGCTCGACGGAGTCGACGTCGCCTCGATGTCGACGGCAGAGCTGCGGCGGGGTATCGGGTACGTCATCCAGCACGGCGGGTTGTTCCCGCACCGCACCATCGAGCAGAACGTCATGACGGTGCCTCGGCTGCTCGGCTGGTCGCGCGCCAAGGCTCGGGAGCGGGCTCGGGAGCTGCTGGAGGTCGTCGGCCTCTCCCCGGAGCTCGCGTCACGCTATCCCGCGCAGCTCTCCGGCGGGCAGCAGCAACGTGTCGGCGTCGCGCGGGCTCTCGCCGCCGACCCGCCCGTGCTCCTCATGGACGAGCCGTTCAGCGCGGTCGATCCCGTCGTGCGCGAACAGCTGCAGAACGAGCTCATCAGCCTGCAGGCGCAGTTGCAGAAGACGATCCTGCTCGTCACCCACGACATCGACGAGGCCATCAAACTCGGCAACGAGGTCGCCGTCCTCCGCGTCGGCGGACGCCTCGCCCAGATCGACGGGCCCGCGCGACTGCTCGCCGAACCGGCCGACGACTTCGTCGCCTCGTTCGTCGGGCGTGACCGCGGCTACCGCTCCCTCGCGTTCCAGGATGTCGACGTTCCCCTCCACCGCGAGCACGCCGTGCGCATGGGGGAGCAGGTCGAGGAGCCGTGGAGCCTCGTCCTCGACGACGCCGGTCGGCCCCTGGGGTGGGTCGGAACCGGGGGTCAGGCGATCGCAGACTCCGCCGACGCCGCCGGGCGGGTCGTCGCCTCCCCGGAGTCCCTGCGTCTCGGTGGCACGCTCGCCCGTCGCGGCGGGAGTCTCCGCGCCTACCTCGACGCCGCGCTCTCCTCGCCCAGCCGCCGTGGGGTCGTCGTCGACGACGACGGCGTCCTCGTCGGCGTCGTCCATCCCGGTGAGGTGCTCGAGGCGATCGAGGCGGCAGGTCGGGCGGGGGTCGCCGACACGGCGGCGGACAGCCGCGGTGTCGCCGCCGCCCCCTCCACCGAGGCGCCCGTCGCCCGCGGGTCACGCGAGGGCGGTGGCGAGTCCGTCGGAGCGCCCGATCGCTCCGGCTCAGGCGTCTCCGCCACGACGAACGCCTCCGGGTCCTCCGTCGCCGCCGAGGGTCGGCAGGAGCCGACGTGACCTGGCTCCCCGACAACCTGGACGTCGTCATGCGCCTCGCGGGCGCGCACGTCGTCCTCGCCGGGGTGCCGTTGCTCGTCGGTCTCCTCCTCGCCCTGCCGCTGGGCTGGGCGGCGCACTCTCGCGAACGGTGGCGCCCGTTCCTCGTCGCCGGCACGGGGCTGCTCTACACGATCCCCTCGCTCGCGCTGTTCGTGCTCATGCCGTTGCTGCTCGGCACCCGCATCCTCGACCCGTTCAACGTCGTCGTCGCGATGACGGTGTACACGGTCGCGTTGCTCGTGCGCACCGTCGCCGACGGGCTGGATTCGGTTCCCGACGAGGTCACGGCTGCGGCGACCGCGATGGGCTACGGGGGCCTCGCCCGGGCGCTGCGCGTCGACCTCCCGCTCGCGGTGCCGGTCATCGCCGCCGGCCTGCGGGTGGCGGCCGTGAGCAACGTGAGCATCGTCAGCGTCGCCTCGCTCATCGGGGTCCAGCAGCTCGGGGTCCTGCTCACCGACGGGTACGCCCGCAACTTCCCCGAGGTGCTGTGGGTCGGCATCCTCGCCTGCCTGTTGTTGGCGCTCGCGTTCGACCTCGTCATCCTCGTGGTCGCGCGGGTGCTCACGCCGTGGGCACGGGTGGGGGTGGCGCGGTGATCTCCCGACTCCTCGCCTGGTTCGCCGACCCCGCCACGTGGTCCGGCTCCGACGGCATCACGGCCCGGGTGCTCGAGCACCTCCTCTACTCCGGCATCGTCGTCGCGATCGCCGCGGTCCTCGCCATCCCGGCGGGGTTGCTCATCGGGCACACCGGTCGCGGCAAGTGGGTCGTCACGTCCACGAACGCCGCCCGGGCGATCCCGAGCCTCGGTCTGCTCTTCGCCGTCGCCCTCTGGCTCGGGCCCAGGCTGAGCTCCGATCTCGCGTTCGTCCTCCCGAGCATCATCGTGCTCGTCGTCCTCGCGATGCCGCCCCTGCTCTCGGGGGCGTACGCGGGGGTCGAGGCCGTCGATCCCGGGGCGCGCGACGCGGCGTACGGGATCGGCATGACCCGCCGCCAGGTCCTCACCGACGTCGAGCTCCCGTGCGCGTTGCCGCTGGTGTTCTCCGGCATCCGCAGCGCCACGCTGCAGGTCGTCGCCACCGCCACCATCGCCTCGTTCATCAGCCTGGGTGGACTCGGGCGGTTCCTCGTCGACGGCCTGGCCTCGGCCGATTACGCGCAGATGGCGGGCGGTGCGCTCCTCGTGGCAGCTCTCGCCCTCGCCCTCGACGGGGTCCTCGCGCTCGTGGAGCGGCTCGTCGTCTCCCCGGGCCTGCGCCTCGACAGCGGCCGGGTCGCTCGCCGGGCCCGCCGGGCGGGCGCAGCCGACACCACCGGGGGATCGCCGTCGTCAGGTCCCCACGCCGGTCCCGTCGTGGAGGCGGCCGCAGCCTCCTCGTCCGCGGCCACGCCCTCCACGCCCATGTCCACCCCAGAAAGGCCGTCACCGTGACCCGCACCCGCATCGGCGCACTCGCGCTCGCCCTCACCGCCACCGTCTCCCTCAGCGCCTGCGGCGGAGGCGGCGACGACCCGCTCGCCAAGAACCCCGGAGACGGGGGCACCGCGGCACCCGCCGGCACCATCACCGTCGGCTCGGCGGACTTCTCCGAGTCCAAGCTCCTCGCCCACCTCTACACCGGTGCGCTCAAGGACAAGGGCGTGGCCGTCAACCCGCCGCGGCTCGGCATCGGGGCTCGCGAGGTGTACCTCAAGGGCCTCGACGACGGGTCGATCACCGTCGTCCCGGAGTACACCGGCGCTCTCGCCCTCTTCTACGACAAGAATTTCACCGGAACCGACCCCAACGAGGTCTACTCCCACCTCGAGTCCTCGCTTCCCGCCAACCTGCAGGTGCTCCAGCCGAGCGCGGCGGAGGACAAGGACTGCCTCGCGGTCACCAAGGAGACGGCGCAGAGCAAGTCGCTGCGCACCGTCGGCGACCTCGCCAAGGTCTCCGGCGACATGACCCTCGGTGCGCCCTCGGAGTTCAAGAGCCGGCCCCAGGGCGTGCCCGGGCTCGAGTCCACGTACGGGATCACCTTCAAGGACGTCCGTTCCCTCAACGGTCAGGCCCTCGTGCAGGCCCTCACCAACGGTCAGGTCCAAGCCGCGAACATCTTCACCACGGACCCCGCGTTCACCCAGCACGGCCTCGTCCCGCTCGAGGACGACAAGGGCCTCTTCGGCAGCCAGAACGTCGTCCCCCTCGTCACCAAGGAGGTCGCGGCCAACGCGCAGGCCGTCGAGGCGCTCGACGCCCTGTCGAAGTCCCTCACCACCAAGGACCTCCAGGACATGCTCACCAAGGTCGACGTCGAGCACGCCGACCCCGCCCAGGTGGCCCAGGAGTACCTCGCCGCTCACAAGGGGAACTGAGTCCCCCGCGTCCACACCGAGTCCCCCGCGTCCATGAGGGATGAGGTCGCGACACCGCCCCGGTGCCTGCGGCGGAGGCACGCGACCCGTGCGTGTGCTCGCCGTGGGGGGCGGCGGGTGGCCCCCTTGCATGCGCCGCCGTGGTGTCGTAGGCAGGGGGTATGAACGAGATGCTGACGATCACGACCGACGCCGGGCAGGCGCAGGCCTACCTCACCCGCCCCGACGACCGACGGCGTCCGGGCGTCCTCATGTTCATGGACGCGATCGGCGTGCGGGATCGCACGAAGCAGATGGCCGACCGCATCGCCTCGTGGGGGTACGTCGTGCTCCTGCCCCACGTCTTCTACCGGGAGGGGACGGTCGAGGACCTCGCGCCCGGCCTCGACCTCACCGATCCCGACCAGCGTGCCGAGTTCGGGAAGATCAGCGGGCCGCGGGTCGCGCGCTACACACCGGAGCTGTCGAACCCGGACACGGCCGTGTGGCTCGACGAGCTCGCCCGGCACGCGAGCACGCCGGTCGGGGCGGTGGGTTTCTGCATGGGGGCGCGCCTCGCGATCCGCGCCGCCGCCCTGCGACCCGAGGATGTCGCCGCGGTCGCCGGGTTCCATGGCGCGAAGCTCGTCGAGGAGGGGGCGGAGGACTCCCCGCACCTGCTCCTCCCGCGGACGAGGGCGGCCTACCTCTTCGGTCACGCCGATCAGGACGCCCTCAACGACGCCGAGGCCATCGCGGAGCTGGAGCAGAGCCTGGAGGCCGCCGGCCTGTCGGCCACCAGCGCGATCTACCCGAACGCGCCCCACGGGTTCACGATGTCGGACACCTCCTCCTATCAGGAGGCGGGCGCCGAGCGCGCGTTCGCCGAGCTCGAGCCGTTCCTCGCCCGCGCACTGCAGGGGTGAGCCGCATTCTCGGGTGAACGGTTGTCGGTGGCCGGGTTCATGATGGTCCTGTGCTCATCCGACTTCTCCGTCGCTATCTGAGTCCGTACGTCGGGCTCCTGGCGATCGTGCTCATCATGCAGCTCGGCTCGACGTTCGCCGCGCTGTGGCTGCCCTCGCTCAACGCCGACATCATCGACAACGGGGTCGCCAAGGGCGACGTCGGGCACATCTGGGACGTGTCCTGGGTGATGCTGGGAGCCTCGATGGTGCAGATCGTCTGCTCGGTGGCGGCCGTCTGGGCGGGGGCCAAGGCGGCGATGAGCCTCGGGCGCGACGTGCGGGCCGATCTGCTCGACCGGGTCATGAGCTTCTCCGCGCGCGAGGTCGCCCGGTTCGGCGCGCCCTCGCTCATCACCCGGAACACGAACGACGTGCAGCAGGTCCAGCAGCTCGTCGTCATGGGCTGCATCATGCTCGTCAGCGCGCCCATCATGATGGTGGGCGGCGTGCTCATGGCCCTGCGGGAGGATGTGGGGCTGTCCTGGCTCGTCGCGGTCGCGGTGCCGGTGCTGCTCGTCTCGGTCCTGCTCATCATCCGGCAGATGGTGCCGCTGTTCCGTCAGCAGCAGACCCGCATCGACACGGTGAACAGGGTGATGCGCGAGCAGATCTCGGGCCTCCGGGTGGTACGTGCGTTCACTCGCGAGCGCGCCGAGCGCGACCGTTTCGCCCTCGCGAACGACGACCTCACGGCCACGACGTTGGCCGTCGGTCGGCTCATGGTCATGATGTTCCCGATCGTCATGGCCGTGCTCAACTGCTCCACCGTCGCGGTCATCTGGTTCGGCGGGCACCGCGTCGCCGCGGGTGACATGCAGATCGGGTCGCTGTTCGCCTACCTCACCTACCTCATCCAGATCCTCATGAGCGTGATGATGGCGACGATGGTCGCGACGATGATCCCGCGGGCGGCGGTCTCGGCCGAGCGCATCGGTGAGGTCCTCGAGGAGCGTTCCAGCGTCGTCACCCCGGCGAACCCCGTGCCGCTCTCCGACCTGCACGGGGAGGTCCGGCTCGAGGAGGTCTCGTTCACCTACCCCGGTGCCGAGGCTCCGGTGCTCGACGAGGTGTCGTTCGTCGCCCACCCCGGCACCACGACGGCGGTCATCGGCAGCACCGGCTCGGGCAAGACCACCCTCCTCAAACTCCTCCCACGTCTGTTCGATGCGACCGGGGGCCGGGTTCGCCTCGACGGGGTCGACGTCCGCGACATTGACCCCGAACAGCTGTGGACGCGGGTCGGGCTCGTCCCGCAGAAGCCGTACCTGTTCAGCGGCACGGTCGCGAGCAACCTCCGTTTCGGTCGGCCCGAGGCCACCGACGCGGAGCTGTGGGAGGCGCTGAGGGTCGCGCAGGCCGAGGGGTTCGTGAGGTCCTACGACGACGGCCTCGACCACCCGATCACCCAGGGCGGCGCCAACGTCTCCGGCGGTCAGCGGCAGCGGCTCTGCATCGCACGGGCGCTCGTCGCGCGCCCCGAGTTGTACCTCTTCGACGACTCCTTCTCGGCCCTCGACGTCGCCACCGACGCCCGGCTACGCGCGGCGCTGCAGCCGGTCGTCGCCGACGCGACGGTCATCATCGTCGCGCAACGGGTCGCCACCATCGTCGACGCCGACCAGATCGTGGTCCTCGACGCCGGTCGCGTCGTGGGCAGGGGGACGCACGAGCAGCTGCTCGACACCTGCGAGACCTATCAGGAGATCGTCGCCTCCCAGCTGCGCGCCTCCGACCTCGAGGACCTGCCACGCGCGGTCGCGCCGCAGGCCGGCTCCCGCGCCGGTGAGGAGGCCGGGGCATGAGCGCCTCCACACGGACGGGCGTCGCCGACGACCCCCGCGACGAGCAACGCGAGACCGCCGAGGTCGCCAAGGCCGCACGACGGCGGGGTGGTGGTGGTCATGGGCACGGTGGCATGGGGATGCCGGCAGAGAAGTCGTTGGACTTCTTCGGTTCCGGGCGTCGCCTGCTCGGCCGGCTCGCACCCGTGCGCCTGCAGGTGATCGCCGCGGTGGCCCTCACGGTCCTCAGCGTCTCCCTGTCCGTGCTCGGCCCCAAGGTCCTCGGCCGCGCCACCGACCTGCTGTTCGCCGGGGTCATCGGCGCCAACCTCCCGGCCGGCACGACCAAGGAGCAGGTCGTCGCCGGGCTGCAGGCCAGGGGCGAGACCAACCTTGCCCAGATGCTCGCCGCGATGGACGTCGTGCCGGGGCGCGGGGTGCAGTTCGACGAGATCGGCCGGGTGCTGCTCGTCGTCCTCGCGTTGTACCTCGTGTCCTCGCTGCTCATGTGGGGCTCGGGGCGGATCGTCAACGAGGTCTCGATGGTGACGATGCGGCGTCTGCGCAGCGACGTCGAGGACAAGCTCCACCGTCTGCCGCTGCGCCACGTCGACGCCCAACCCCGCGGCGAACTCCTCAGCCGCGTCACCAACGACATCGACAACCTCGGGCAGAGTCTGCAGCAGACCTTCGGGCAGCTGCTCAACTCGCTCGTCACGGTCGTCGGCATCCTCGCGATCATGCTGTGGATCAGCCCGACGCTCACGCTCATCGCCCTCGTCGCGATCCCGATGTCGGCGGTCGCCACCGCGGTCATCGGCAAGCGCAGCCAGAAGCTGTTCGTGCGCCAGTGGAACCGCACGGGTGTGTTCAACGGGCAGATCGAGGAGGCCTTCACCGGCCACGAGCTCGTCACCGTCTTCGGTCGCCGCAAGGAGGCCGTCGCCCAGGCGATGCGGACCAACGACGAGCTGTTCGAGGCGACGTTCGGGGCCCAGTTCGTCTCCGGTCTCATGATGCCGGTGATGATGTTCGTGGGAAACCTCACGTACGTGTTCGTCGCCGTCGTGGGCGGACTCAAGGTCGCCTCCGGTCAGATGAGCCTCGGCGACGTGCAGGCGTTCATCCAGTACTCGCGGCAGTTCACCCAGCCACTCGCGCAGGTCGCCTCGATGGCGAACCTCCTGCAGTCGGGCGTCGCCTCGGCCGAGCGGGTCTTCGAACTGCTCGACGCACCGGAACAGGAGCTCGACCGGGAGCACCCCGACCTCCCGCAGCGGGCACGGGGGCGCATCGCGTTCGACGACGTCTCGTTCTCCTACGACCCGGAGCGCCCGCTCATCGAGCACCTCGACCTCATCGCCGAACCGGGCCAGACCGTCGCCATCGTCGGACCCACCGGCGCGGGCAAGACGACACTCGTCAACCTCGTCATGCGGTTCTACGAACTCGACGGAGGCCGCATCACCCTCGACGGTGTCGACATCACCGACATGTCCCGGGAGCAGCTCCGCAGCCAGATCGGCATGGTGCTCCAGGACACGTGGCTGTTCAGGGGCACGATCCGCGACAACATCGCCTACGGCCGGCCCGGTGCCACCGACGACGAGATCCGTGCCGCCGCCGAGGCCACGTACGTCGACCGGTTCGTCCAACACCTCCCCGACGGGTACGACACCGTGCTCGACGACGACGGCAGCAGTATCAGCGCGGGGGAGCGGCAGCTCATCACGATCGCGCGGGCATTCCTCGCACAGCCGAGCCTCCTCATCCTCGACGAGGCCACCTCGAGCGTCGACACCCGCACCGAACTGCTCCTCCAACAGGCCATGGCCGCCCTGCGCAGTGATCGCACCAGCTTCGTCATCGCCCACCGGCTCTCCACGATCCGCGACGCCGACCTCATCCTCGTCATGGAGAACGGCCGCATCGTCGAGCAGGGCAGCCATGACCAGCTCGTCGCCGCCGACGGCGCCTATGCACGGCTCCAGGCGGCCCAGTTCGCCGGGGAGGAGACCTGATCGACCGGTGAGGCCCACGTGCGTCGGGGCGCGCGTGGGGCGCCGGGGGTGAGACGCACATGCGCACCGGGGCGGCTGCGGGGGGGGGGCGACGTGTGCGGCGGGGTCGGAGCGGATCCTCAGCACGGCCACAGTCGCCGGGTCTACCGTTGGCGCGCCGGTCGGGGGACCGGCGGCCCGCATGGGCCGGCGGTGATCGGAGACGTCGTGGGGTTGACCGACATGACCACGCTGGTGACGGCGTGGATCGTCACCGGGGGACTGTTCGTCGTCGGGGTCCTCGCCCGGGCGGCGCTCGTGCTCCTCACCGCGGTGGGGCTCCTCGTCGGGGTGGGCCTGCAGCTCAACGGCGACAACGGCTGGTACGTCTCGTGGGAGGACCTCGCAGGCGCGCAGGCCCAGGCGCAGGTGAGCACGGAGGGCGACGCGGCGGCGGCCGCGGCTGCGGCGCCCGGCCGGTCCCAGGACGCCACCACGACCCACGCATCGACCGAGCGGCCGCCGCTGCCCTCACCGGGAACGCGGAGGCAGGAGTTCACCGTCACGGGCGACGCGAGTCATCTGACCCTGCCGGTGCCGGTGACCCTGCCGGCCTCCTACGCGACGTCACCGACGCGGCGATACCCCGTCCTCATCGCCTACCACGGGTACCCGGGCGCGCCGAGCGGGTGGACGAAGACGATGCGCGTCGGGCAGGCGATCGACGAGCAGGTCGCCGCGAACCGTCTCGCCAAGACCATCGTCGTCGTCCCGCAGATCAACTCGCCGCTGTCGCGCGACGGGGAGTGCATGGACGGACCGGCCGGCACCCCGCAGCTGGAGACCTGGCTGACCGAGGACGTGCCCCGGTTCGCGAAGGCCCGTCTGCGCACGATCGAGGATCGCTCCGCGTGGGCGACGATCGGCTACTCCGCCGGCGCCTACTGCTCGGCCGTCGCCGGGATCCTGCACCCCGAGACCTTCGGTGCGGCGATCGTCATGGGCGGATACGTCCGGCCGGACTTCGCGGACGGCCCGCCCGTCCTCCCGGCCGGCTCGCCCGCCGCGGGACGATACGACCTCGTCGCCGCCGTGCGGAAGCACACCCCCTCCGTCGCGCTGTGGGTGCAGGCCGGCAGGCAGAGCCCGTACTGGTCCCAGATCCAGGCCCTCGAGCAGGCCGTGCGTCCGCCGACGTCGCTCACGACGGTCGTGGAACCGGACTCCGGGCACCGCTGGAGCGTGTGGCAGGCCAGGCTGCCCGACGCCCTCCGGTGGCTGGGCGCCGAGATCCTCGGCTTCCGTCCGCAGCGATGAGGCGCCTGGGCGAAGGAGCGACCGCCCCCCGCTCACGCCGCGCGGGGGGCGTACATGATGACGGCGACCCCGACGAGGCAGATCGCGGCGCCGGCGACGTCGTAGCGGTCGGGTCGGAAACCGTCGAGGGCCATGCCCCAGGCCAGCGAACCGGCGACGAACACGCCGCCGTACGCGGCGAGGATCCGCCCGAAGTGCGCCTCGGGTTGCCACGTGGCCACGAATCCGTACAGGCCCAGGGCGATCAGCCCTGCGCCGACGTACAGTCCACCGCGCTGCTCCCGCACCCCCTGCCACACCAGCCATGCCCCGCCGATCTCCGTGAGGGCCGCGAGGACGAACAGCAGGATCGAACGAACGATGTCCATGTCCACACCCTGCACCTCCGCGCGGCTGTTCCTCGGGTGGATGTCCGTCCTCGGGGGTCTTCCCTCCCGTGGGATCCACCGACGGTGTCGGTGGTGACGCGCCCCGGGCGCCGGGCCCGTTCGGTGTGCCTCGCGCGCGTGCGCCTGGCGAGGTCGTGACCGGCCTCCGCACGGGCCCCGCGGGCGGGGTTCGCCACGCGGTCGGACGCCGCCGCCTCCACCACCAGGGGGTGTGAGGGGCCAAGGCGTCACGGGCCTCGGCCTCGCCCTTCCTCCACGCCGAGCACGACGGCCGCGATCGTGATGGGCCACGACGGGCCGTCAACCCGTCGCCGGGACCTCCGTCGCGAAGCCGTAGGGTCCTGGTCGCCCGCACCGACGAACCTCGCGTCCTCCCGATCGGTTCGTCGGACCGCGTCCGGGCGTGAACTCACGAGCGCTCTCCGACGGCGAACGACGCCGCCCCCGGGAGATTCCCGGGGGCGGCGTCGTCGGTGTGCTCACGCGTCGAGGGTCACTGACCGCCGAGGATCTTCAGCGCCTCCGATGCGGCGATCGGCTTGCCGTCCGCCGCGTCCACGAGTTTCTGCCAGGCGCCCGAGCCGGGTCGCGGGCCGGCTGCGGCAGCGGGGGCCTCCGTCGGCGTCGGCGTGGCAGGCGCCGGGGTGTCCGGCGTGGTGACCGTGGCCGCGGTGTCGTCGGGGGCCGGGGCCTCCGACTCGTTCCCCTGCGACTCACCGCGAGTCGGGTCGGCCTCCGGCGTCACGGGCTCGGACGTGCTCGGCTCCTCCGTCGTCGGCGCCGAGGGGGACTGCGCAACCGGCTCGGGTGCGGACTCCGACACCGTCGACGGCTCCGCCGCGGCCGGGGTGGCCTCCGCCTGAGGCTGCTCGTCGACGGGGGCGGCGGGTGCCGGCGCGGGGGTCTGCGCCTGCGCCACCGGAGCCTCGTACGTGTCGGCCGTCTGCGACTGGCCGGCCGATGCGGCCCCGGCGCCGCTCAGCATCGCGAGGGCGTCGGAGGCCGACATGCGACCCGAGGGCAACTCGACCTTGCGCGCCGGAGCCGCGGACGCCGGTGCGGACGAGGCCGGAGCATTCGGCGTCTCGGCCGCGGGTGCGGGTGCCGTGTCGGCCTCTGCAGGGGCCTCCTCCGCAGGAGCCGGGGCCTGCACCGGCGGCGCCTCCGCCGACGGCGCCTGCGCCTCCGGCGCCTGCGCCGCGGGGGACTCGGCCGCGGCCGGGGTCTCGTCGGCCGCGGGAGCGGAGGCCGCCTGTGCCTGCATCATCGCGAGGGCGTCGGCCGCGGACATCTTGCCCGAGGGCATCGTCGCCGGAGCGGCCTTCGCCTCAGGGGCGCCGGCCGGAGCCGACCCGGTCTGCACCGTCGGCGCCGTGTCCGCCGCCGGTGCCTCGGCGTCGGGCGCCTCGGTCGCGTCCGAGGCCGGAGCCGAGGCCTGCATCATGGCCAGCGCGTCGGCCGCCGACATCTTGCCCTTGGGCATCTCGGCCGGCTTCTGAGCGGCGGGCTGCGCGGGCGCACCCTGGGCGGGAGCGCCCTGGGGCGCCGGAGCCGGCTCGGCTGCAGACTCGCCGGACTGTCCGGCCGCCTGAGCCTGCATCATCGCGAGTGCGTCGGCCGCCGACATCTTGCCGCCCGCGGGCTTGGCGGGGCTCTGTTCCTGAGCAGGTGCCGCCTGCGTCGCGGGTGCCGCCCCGGCCGCCGGGGCGGCGTCATCGCCCTGGCCGCCCTGGGCCTGCATCATCGCAAGCGCGTCGGCGGCGGACATCTTGCCGCCCGCCGGCTTGGCCGGAGCCTCGCCCTGCGCCGGTGCCTGCTCGGCACCCTGCTCGGCACGCGCCTCGGCTGCGGCGTGAGCCGTCGCGTCGTCGGTCTCGAACTCGCCGGAACCGCCCTCGGCGGCCTCGTCGCGAGCCTCGGCCTCGACCTCGGCAGGCGCGTCGGCACCCGCGGCGCCGGTCTGCCCGGCGGAGTCGACGTCGACCTCCGGGTCGGGGGCGTCGGTGGCCTGCTCGCCCCGGCGCACCGCGGCGAGGAGCATCTGGGCGACGTCGACGACCTCGACCTCTTCGCGGGCCGAGCCCTCGGACTGCATCGCGGTGAGCCCGTCGGTGAGCATGACGCGGCAGAACGGGCAGCCGATGGCGATGCGGTCGGCACCGGTCTCGACGGCCTCGGCGGTGCGGTTGAGGTTGACGCGGGTGCCGAGGTTCTCCTCGGCCCACATCCGCGCACCACCGGCGCCGCAGCAGAACGACTTCATGCCGTGACGCGGCATCTCCCGCAGCTCGACGCCCGGGAGGGCACCGATGAGTTCACGCGGCGGGGCGTAGACGTTGTTGTGACGTCCGAGGTAGCAGGGGTCGTGGTAGGTGACCGTCGATGCCGTCGAGGCGACCTTCTTGGCCGAGGACAGACCCGGGTGTTCTTCGGGCCGAGCCACGGGCACGAGGCGCTTCTCCCGCACGAGGCGGTTGAGCAGCTGCGTGTGGTGGACGACCTCGTACTGCCCACCGTTCTGCGGGTACTCGTTGCGCAGGGTGTTGAAGCAGTGCGCGCACGTGACGACGATCTTCTTCGCGCCGACCTCGCCCAGCATCTCGACGTTCTGCGCCGCGAGCATCTGGTAGAGGATCTCGTTGCCCGCGCGACGGGCGGCGTCACCGGTGCAGGCCTCCGCGTCGCCGAGGACGGCGAAGCTCACGTCGGCCTCGTGGAGCAGCTCGGCGACCGCACGCGTGGTCTTCTTCGCACGGTCCTCGAAGGCGCCCGCGCAGCCCACCCAGAACAGGTAGTCGACGCCGGAGAGGTCCTCGACGTCGGCGCCCACGACCGGGACGTCGAACTCGAGGCCCTTGGCCCAGTCCAGGCGCATCTTGGGGGCCATGCCCCACGGGTTCTGCTTGGACTCGAGGTTCTTGAACAGGCCACCGAACTCGGCCGGGAACGCCGACTCGATGAGCACCTGGTGACGACGCATGTCGACGATCGCGTCGACGTGCTCGATGTCGACGGGGCACTGCTCGACGCACGCCCCACACGTCGTGCACGACCAGAGGACGTCGGAGTCGATGATCGCGTCCGGGCCGAGGGCGTCGTAGGCGGTGAGGGGGTGTTCGGCGTCGTAGCCGGTGTCGCCGACGAGGGGCACGGTGGCGAGCTTGCGGACGTGCTCGGGGGTGCCGGCGCGCTCCTCCGCGCTCGCCTGCAGCCACGGGGCCATCTCGGCGGAGTGGTCCCGCATCGTCATCACGAGCATCTTGGGTGACAGCGGCTTGTCGGTGTTCCACGCCGGGCACTGGCTCTGGCAGCGGCCGCACTCGGTGCAGGTGGAGAAGTCGAGGAGCTGCTTCCACGTGTAGTCCTGCACGTGGCCGACGCCCATCTTCGGCATCGCGTCCTCGTCCTCGGAGTCCATCTCCATGATGTCCTCGAGGTTCTCGGCCGTGACGGCCTCACCGTTGACACGCATGGGCTGAAGCTCGCCGAGGCTCGTGCGGCCGTCGGCGTGACGCTTGAACCAGATGTTGAAGAACGCGAGGAACCGGTGCCAGGCGACACCCATCGTCGGGGTGAGGGAGACGACGATCATCCACGTGAACGAGACGAGGATCTTGATCGCGGCGACGACGTAGATGGACTCCTCGAGCCACTCCTGGCTGAGCGGGGCCCAGATGGGGCTCAGCCACGCGGTGAGGGGGAAGTGCAGCGCGAGGTTGGTCTCGGGCTCGGTGAACTTGAGGAGGGCGGCCTCCTGCGTCCGCAGCGACAGGATGCAGATCGAGACGACGAGGATGATGCCCTCGACGAAGTAGGCCTGCCACCAGTTGGATCCGAAGAAGCGGCTGCGGCGGCCGTGGTCACCGGCGGCGTTGCGTGGGTGGTTCTTCTGCCGGATGAAGACCAGGACGATGATGCCGATGAGGCAGCCCCAGGCGAGGAGCTCGACGAGCCACTCGAACGGCGGGAAGTGCCCGATGATCGGCAGCCGGAAGTCGGGCCAGACGAGCTGGAAGAACGCGTTGACCAGCGTGCTGAAGAGCACGAGGAACCCGATCGCGGTGAACCAGTGCGCGATCGCGACCACGGGGAGCCGGCTCATCCTCGTGTGGCCGAGGAACTCCTTGAGCAGGGTGGCGGTGCGGGCGCCGGGGTTGCCCGTACGCGTGGTGTCCGGGGCTCCGGAGCGGTAGAGGGCCGTGAACCGGTAGACCCGCCAGAAGAGCAGGCACCATCCGATCGTCGGCACGATGAGACAGAGGACGATCGCCGTGATCTGCAGCGCTGACATGCGCAAAGGATACGGAGTCGTATGGCGATCTCGCGGTGACCGGGGTCTCCCGTTCGGGGGGCGCGTCGAGGCCGTGACGACGGCGGCGAGCGGAGGGACGCCCGCGCCCCTCTTCACGTGCACATTCGTCGGCCCTTAAGTGACCGGCCGGTAACCATGGTGTGGCAGGACTCACGCCCCGGGGGATCGGCCCTGGTCGCACCGTGGATCGCCGGGGAGGCCGTCCGGGAGGGTGTCGTCCGCCCCCCACATGTATAAGTCGCCATTGGAATACCGATAAGCTGTGGCTCGTTGACGAGGAGGAGTCGCCCGCGCGGGCGGCGACCTGAGCACTCGTCCCGACGTCACCGACGAACGAGTCGCTGACGACCGACATCACTGACGAACACCGACACATCCGCGACGGAAGGCAGTCCACGTGCCCATCTACGACGACGTCACCAAGCTCGTCGGCAAGACCCCGCTCGTCCGCGTCAACCGGACCCTGCAGGGTGTCGACGCCTCCACGACCGTGGCGGCCAAGCTCGAGTTCTACAACCCGGCGAACTCCGTCAAGGACCGTATCGGCGTCGCGATCGTCGACGCGGCCGAGGCGTCGGGCGAGCTCCAGCCCGGCGGCACGATCGTCGAGGCCACCAGTGGAAACACCGGCATCGCCCTCGCGATGGTCGGTGCGGCCCGCGGGTACGACGTCGTCCTCGCCATGCCCGAGACGATGAGCGCCGAGCGCAAGGCCCTCCTGCGGGCCTTCGGCGCCGAGCTCGTCCTCACCCCCGGGCCCGAGGGCATGCGCGGCGCGGTGGAGAAGGCCGAGCAGATCGTCGCCGAGCGCGGTGGCATCCTCGCCCGCCAGTTCGCCAACGAGGCCAACCCGGCCATCCACGCCGCCACCACCGCCGAGGAGATCTGGGCGGACACCGACGGCGCGGTCGACATCGTCATCTCGGCGATCGGCACGGGCGGCACGATCACCGGCATCGGCCGCACCCTCAAGGAGCGCAAGCCCGAGGTCGCACTCATCGGCGTCGAGCCCAAGGAGTCCCCGATCCTCAACGGCGGCAAGCCCGGTCCGCACAAGATCCAGGGCATCGGCGCCAACTTCGTTCCCGAGACCCTCGACACCGGCATCTACGACGAGATCATCGACGTCGACATCGACACCTCCGTCGACTTCGCCCGCAGGGCCGCCACGCTCGACGGGCTGCTCGTCGGCCTGTCCTCCGGCGCCGCGCTCGCCGCGGCCCAGCAGGTCGCGCAGCGTCCCGCCAACAAGGGCAAGACGATCGTCGTCATCATCCCGAGCTTCGGGGAGCGCTACCTGTCCACGGTGCTCTTCGACGGCCTGCGGGACTGAGCCACCCCATCCCCGTATCGACGCGACAAGCGAGGACGAAACCATGACGACGTCGACCAACACGCTCTCCCAGGCCTCCTCGGTCGTCGACGCGGCACGTCAGGCGCTGCCGAGGCTCCGTCTGGTCGGCCAGGTCCGCGACGACTCCGACTCCACGCCGGCCACGCCGGAGGAGAAGGCGTGCGTGGGCATCACGACGACCCACGAGGACTCCGTCCTCGAGGCCGATCGCGCCGCGCGCCCGTGGTGGCGTCGCGTCGCGGACGCGGTCGTCGAGGACCTCGACGCCGCGGTCGAACGAGACCCGGCCGCCACCTCCCGGGCGCAGATGGCGCTCGTGTCCCCCGGATTGCACGCGATCTGGGCGCACCGGGTCGCCCACTCGATGTGGCAGCGGGAGAAGCTGCGCATCCCGGCGCGGCTGCTCTCCAACGTCGCGCGGACGGTCACGGGCACGGAGATCCACCCCGGCGCCACCGTGGGGCGGCGGTTCTTCATCGACCACGGCATGGGCGTCGTCATCGGTGAGACCGCCGAGATCGGCGACGACGTGATGCTCTACCAGGGCGTCACCCTCGGCGGTCGCACGCTGAACAAGGGCAAGCGCCACCCCACCCTCGGCAACGGCATCACCGTGGGGGCCGGGGCGAAGATCCTCGGCGCGGTCACCCTCGGTGACGGCTCGCAGATCGGCGCGAACTCGGTCGTCGTCAAGGACGTCGCCCCCAACCACGTCGCCACCGGCATCCCGGCCAAGACCCGCGTGCTGAGCGGCGAGGAGGACCCGGTCGACGCGATGTTCGCCGACCCCGCCCTCTGGATCTGAGGTCACCCCGACGCCGACACCCGGCGTACCGCGCACGACACAGGCCCCGATCGGTTGTCACCGGTCGGGGCCTGCGTCGTGCGTGGGGATCCTGTCGCGTTCAGTCGCCGTCGGAGGCGACGTTGTCGCTGCGGATGCCGACCGCCTCGTTCTCGGTGCGCTCCTCCGACTCGGCGAGGATGGCCTCGGCCTGGGACTCGGGGTCGTCGCTGCCGGCGGCGATCTCCTCGGGGAGAAGATCGGCGCGGCGCTCGACGTCCTCGGGGGAGACGTCCTCGAACGCGTCGGTCACGTGGACTGGACCTTGGTCTCGCGGGGCGTGTAGTCGCTGCCCTTCTCCTGACCGATGAGCGCGCCGTCGTCCCCGCCCGCGTCGCCGACCTTGTCCTTGACGGTGGAGGCGGCGTTCTCGGCGGCGGCGCTGATCTTGGCGCCCACGTCGGGGGCCTTCTCCTTGACCGTGTCGGTCGCGGCGGAGACCTTCTCCTGGACGCGCGGGTCGTGCCACAGGGCGTCGGCCTGCTTCTTCATCTCGTCGTAACGGTCGCGGCCGGCGCGGGTGCCGAGGACGTAACCGACGGCGGCACCGGTGAGGAACGTCAGCTTGAGCTTCATGGGGTGATCCCTTTCGTTCGACTGGGGGCGACTCTACGGGTTCGCCACTCGCGAGGCGTCCTCAGTGCGACGAGTGAGGACGGGTCGGAGTTCCCGCAATCGCCGGGGCCGTGGCCTCGGTGACGGATGGGGGAGGAACGCGGTCGGTCGCAGGAACCGTTCGGCGGAGGGCGTGGGATTCGAACCCACGATGACGTTGCCGCCATAGCGGTTTTCAAGACCGCCGCACTAGGCCACTATGCGAGCCCTCCAGATGCCGTCGTCGCGGCGACGGCACTCTTCCGAGGGTACCCATCTCGGGCGCCGGGTCGAGTTCCTCCCCGGTCCTGCCGTGGTGTCGGCGCGACGCCTCCCGCCCGTCCCGGGGGTGGTCGACATTCGGGGAGGCGCCGACGTGTCAGGACCACCCGTCTTGCGCAACGATGGACACATGGCCGTGACGATGACGCAGGTGGCGAAGGAGGCGGGGGTCTCCGTCAGCACGGTCTCGCACGTCATCAACGGCACCCGCCCCGTCGCGGAGGTGACGCGGCGTCAGGTGCTCGACGCGATGGATCGGTTGGGGTTCACCCATCAGCCCGTCGCCCGTTCCCTCGCGGCCGGGAACACGACGACCATCGGAGTCGCGATCCCGCTGTCCGGCAACCCCTTCCATCAGGAGTTGTTCGCGGGCATCGAGGGGGAGGCGCGACGTCAGCGGTTCTCGGTGTTCGTGTCGGACACCTCGGACGAGCCCGAGCGCGAACGCGAGGTCATCGCCAACCTCATCGCCCACCACGTCCGTGGCGTCCTCGTCTCGCCGACGGCCGGGTGGGCCCGCGGCGCGTCCCGCGTCGTGCGGGATCACCAGCTGCCGTGCGTCCTCGTCGACCGGCTGCAGCATCAACCCATCGACCAGGTCGGGGTCGAGAACGAGCGCGCGACCGCGATGCTCGTCGAGCATCTCGTGGTCAAGGGCCATCGCCGCATCGCCTGCATCTCCGGCCGGGACGGGTTGTCGACGACCGACGAACGCGTCTCGGGCTACAGGGCGGCCCTCCGGTCGGCCGGGCTGCCGATCGACGATCGGCTCGTCGTCGGTGGCGACTCCACCGACTCCGGAGGGCGTCGCGCGATGCGGGCCCTCCTCGCGCTCGAGGACGCCCCCACCGCGGTGTTCGTCGGCAACGACTCGATGAGCCTCGGCGTGCTGCGGGCCCTGCGCGAGGCGGGACGCGTGGTGCCCCGTGACATCGCCCTCGTCTGCTTCGACGATCCGCCCTGGGGGGACCTCGCGACGCCCGGTCTCACCGCGATCGCGCAACCCACGTTCGCGATGGGTGCGCGGGCCGTCCAGCTGCTCGCCCGGCGTATCGCCGATCCCGACGCCACCCCGCAGACCCTGCGCCTCCGCGGCGAAGTCACCCACCGCAGCTCGTGCGGCTGCCGTCCGACTCCCTGAACCGCGCGGTGTCGCCCGTGCGCACCCTCGGCGCATCGCGCCGCTCAGCCCGGCCTCGGGCAGCGCTCACGGCGCCGCGGAGGCCGTGTCCGCGAGCGGTGTCGGACCGCGGTGTCCGCGCCGGGGCGTCCCCTCGTCGTCGCCGCGGTGGCGAGTTCGTGAACGGGTGGTGGCCCGGGCGCGTCGAATCGGGGCGTTGCGACCCCCGAAACAGGCGTTGACCAGGCAAAGTCCGGCAATCGGCCGGGTGTGTGGATGTGGGGCGGAGTCCCTCCTCACGAGGGGGTCATCGTGTTAACGTGATTGTGGTTGCAAGTGCAGTTCCTCGCAGTACGGCGACGGTCGCCACTCGAAGACCCTCCGGGGTCTCTCCGGTGGCCTGCTGAAGTTGGGGTCGTGCGGCAGCCGGGACGCCGCGAAGTGCGACGTCCATCGCCACACCAGTAGAGAGTTGTTTTCCCCATGGCACAGGGCACCGTCAAGTGGTTCAACGCTGAGAAGGGCTTCGGCTTCATCGCGCAGGATGGGGGTGGCCCGGACGTGTTCGTCCACTACTCCGCCATCCAGACCAACGGATACCGCTCGCTCGACGAGGCGCAGCGCGTGGAGTTCGAGGTCACGCAGGGTCCCAAGGGTCCGCAGGCCGACAACGTCCGCCCGCTCTGATCCGTCCGCAGACTTCCCCGAGGGGCTCCCGGTTCGTCCGGGAGCCCCTCGCGGCATCTCGGGAGATCACGGCGGTCGTCCCGGTGGTTCCAGGGAGGTCCGGTGGTCCCCGGGAGGTCCGGTCATCCGGCGGGGGCGAGTCACCCCTCCCGCCCGGGTCCGCGCTCGGCCGCCGGGGTCGCCGCGGTCGGTGGCCTACCCTGGGGAACCGTGAGTGACGAGCACCCCACCGACGGCCGGCGGCCCCCGCCCCACGGATCGCGTGAGCCGGGTCCCGATCCGATCGCGGCCGAACGAGCCCCGGAGACGGCCTCCGGTGAGCGGGGCTCGGGCGCGACAGCGGCCAAGAAGGTGAGCGCCGGGGCGCAGGCCGGGTTCTGGCCGGAGGAGTACACCCCCACCCGCGCCGACCACGTCTGCCTGGCGCTCATCGCCCTCAGCGCGGTGTACGGCATCGTCATCATGCTCGCCCGCCCGACGCTGCTCGGATACAACCCCCTCGTGCTCGCCGGGCTCTCGGGAAGCCGCTCGGCGCTCGTGACGATCGGCGCGCAGCACGCCGTCGGACTCACCTCCATGACCGTCGTCGTGGTCGCGTTCGTCCTGTCGACGGTGAGCGCGATCAAGCTCGACCTGCTGATGTGGTGGGCCGGGAGCCTCTGGGGCGACGTCTTCGTCACGAGCATGGTCGGTGACTCCAAGCGCAAGGCCCGTTCGGCCGCCCGCGCGGGGGAATGGGCACGACGGTACGAGTCGCTCGTCATCATCCTCATGAACGTCCCCGTCCTGCCCATCCCCCGAGGACTCATCGCCGCGGTGCTCGGTGTCTCCGGCACGCGGTTCCGCAAGCTCCTCGCCGTCGACCTCACGGCCTCCGCCGTGGTCCAGGCCGTGTGGCTCTACCTCGGTTACCGCATCGGCGAGCCGGTCGTCCAGGTCGTCGAGGTCATCGCCCGGTACTCGCTGTGGCTCACCGTCGCGATCTTCGTCGTCATCGTCATCGGGGCGATGCGCAAGGCCCAACGGGAGGGCGCCCGCGCCGCGGACACGGCCGACACGGTCGACACGGCCGACACCGCTGAAACGGTCGACACGGCCGACACGGCCGACACCGGCACCCCGGGCGTCTCCGGAGATCGTCGACCGCCTGAGCCGGGCGCGTCCACGCGCGCGTGAACATCGGACGCGTCGGTCGCCAGGGGCCATCCCCGGCCGTGCCGAGCTCCGCCGCGACCGCACCGACGAGAGCACCCGCTCCCCACCCGACTCCGCACGCGAGGCTCGACCCGCAGGGGCGACGCCGTGCGACCGAGGCGGTCGTGGCCGGGGGGCTGCTGCTCGTGACCGCCTACGGGTTCGTCGCCATCCCGCTGCGGGCATGGCTGCTGGGCGTCGACCCCGCGCTGCTCGCGGTGATCACCGGGAGCAGGCCCGCGCTGGTGGCGGTCGGCGCCACCGCGAGGGTCGGGGAGGGCCCCTGGCTGTGGCCGTTGCTCGGGGGGATCCTCTCGATCGTCAAGTTCCACTGGGTGTTCTGGTGGGCGGGACGGTTGTGGGGCGACGCCGCGCTCACCCGGGTCGGCGGCGACTCCCCACGGGCCCTGCGGCGCATCACTCGGGCCAAGGCGTTCGTGCGGCGCTACCAGGCGGTGGCGATCGTGCTCACCTACGTCCCGCTACCCGTCGCACGGGAACTCGTCATCGTCGCGCTCGGGACGGCCCGTGGGCGGTTTCGCACGTTCGTCCTTCTCGACGTCGCGACGGCGGCGGCGACCCAGACCGTGTGCGTCCTCCTCGGGGCGTGGCTGGGGGCCGCGGCCGTCGTCGTCGTGAAGCAGTACGCGCTCTATGCCGGGTGGGTGGCGATCGCCGCCCTGCTGGTCATGACGGTGGCGGCCGTGCGGTCGTGGCGCGCGCGGGTCAGCACGCGTTCTTGACGTCGACGAGACCCTGGGCCGGCTCCCCGGGGGACGGGCTCGACGAGGGACGCGGGGTGGGCGTGGAGCGCGGCGTCGACCCCGTCGGCGCGGGGACGCCCTCGGTGGGGTGCGGCGAGATCGCGTTCTGGACGACCTCGTGGATGTGGTCGTAGTCGGGGTCGGTGACCTTGACGATCTTGTTCGTGAACGGCAGCGACCGGATCTTGCCGTTCTGGATCCGACTCACGAGCTCCGCCCACGCGGGCAGGTGCTCCGGCGGCACATCCGTGTACACGTGGTCGCGGGCGACCTTCGCGAGCTCCGGGTAGCGCTCGAGCATCGTCGCGGGGTCGACCTGGCGCACGATCGCGCCGACCATGCAGCGCTGCCGCCCCATGCGGTTGAAGTCGTCGGTCGTCGCGCGGGACCGGGCGAACCACATGGCCGTGTAGCCGTCCATGTGCTGCGGTCCGGGCTCGATCCAGCCGTTGATCGATCCCGGCACGATCTGCCCGTTCTTGACCTTGCCGCCGATCGGGATGCGCTCCTTGACCGTGATGTCGACCCCACCCATCGCGTCGACGAGGGCCGAGAACCCGCGGATGTCGATGACGACGGCGTAGTCGATGCCGAGGCCGAGGATCTCCGAGAGGGCGAGGCGCGTGGCGGTGAGGCCCGGCATGGGGTCGCCGGGGAAGAGGTCCTTGTGCTTGTCGCCCTCGTTCCAGACCTCGTTGAGCAGGCACTCGTCGCCACAGTCGTACCCCTTGGGGTAGACCTGCGAGAGCGGGTTGCCGGGGCCGAGGGGCACGTTCTCGAGGTTGCGGGGGATGCCGAAGAGCACGGTGTCACCGGTGACCGTGTCGATGCTCGCGACCATCATCGAGTCGGTGCGGATGCCGGGGCGGCCGGGGTAGGCGTCCGACCCGATGAGCATGACGTTGACGCGGGGGGAGTTGCGCCAGGCGTCCTTGCCGCTGCCGATCGGGGTGGCCGCGCCCGCACCTCGGCGCACGTCACCGTGGGAGAAGATCGACGACACCGTGTCGCGGTGGATCATCACGTACTGCATCGCGGGCGCCGCCGGCGCGAGGACGCCGAGGACGAGCACGCTGGTGAACACGCCGGCCAGCGCGCGTTTGGCGGTCTGCGGGCGTGACGGCCAGTTGAGGGCGGCGGTGTGGACGAGGGAGGCGGCGAGCAGGACGAGGGCGACGATCCCGGCCATGACGAGGACGAGGAGGAGGTTGCGTCGGACGCCGAGGAAGAGCGCGACCTCGGTCGGGCCCTTGACGTAGACGAATGCCGCCGCGCCGACGACCGAGAGGACGAACGCCGAGAGCATGAGCCCGCCCAGCCAGCGTCGACCGCTGAGGAGCAACCCCGAGCCGGGGAGGATGGCTCCGAGCGTCGTGAGACCCAGCAGGGCGCCGAGCCCGCGTCGCGGCTCGGGCCCGGGCACACCGGGATTCCCGCTGCTCATCGCTTCTCCCCTCGCGTCGGACGGCCGACCGACGCCGCCCCTGTGGTCATCGGCCGTCTTACGTCGTCCGGCCTCAATTCGCCAGCCCCGACCTCCCATGATAACGCGCGGGCGGAGGTGCCCCCGCCGGTCCTCCGGTCGTGCGGAGTCGGGCGACGGTGGGGTCGCCAGGGCGCGGCGATGGTGCGGGCGGGGTCGCGCGAGCGCGGTGGGTCGGCGGCGACCTCGGACGAGGTCGAGCGGAGGCTCGCCGCGGCACCACCGTCGGTCTCGTCGCTGTCGGTTTTTTGTCTCGGCGCAGGGCGCCGGGTAGGCTGACCTCTGCTGTGTCTCACGCTGCGGGTCCTGCTCGCGGCGTCACGGATTCGGCGTGGAGGCGTCGCCTAGTCCGGTCTATGGCGCCCGCCTGCTAAGCGGGTTTGGGGGTTAAACCCCATCGAGGGTTCAAATCCCTCCGCCTCCGCCAGAGAAGCGCCCCCGACCACCGTCGGGGGCGCTTTCGCATGTCGGGCTTCCTCCGCGACGTCCTCCGTCGACCGTCCTCCGCCATCCGTCCTCCGCCATCCGTCCTCCGTCGTGCGGCGACGCGGTCCGCCGCGGCGATCCGCGCGGTGACCGAGGCCGCCTGGCGGCGTGCTGCGATCTGGCCGATGTGTGCCGTCATCGGTGGACGACGGAGGGGCGGCCCGCGGCGCGACGGGGTGAGCGCGCGAGTTCACGCCCGGGGGAGGCGCAGGGTGAGGCAGGTCCGGCCCGGCCGGGACTCGAGGTCGACCGTGCCGCGGTGGGCGGTCACGACGGCCTGCACGATCGACAGGCCGAGCCCGGTCGACCACTGGGTGCGGGCGCGGGCGGCGTCCCCGCGGGAGAACCGTTGGAACACGGTCGGCAACAGCGCCGGGTCGATGCCGGGGCCGTCGTCGCAGATCGTCACCACCGCTTCGCCGCCCTCGGCGCGGAGCGCCCCCGTCACCGTCGTCCCCGGAGGGGTGTGCAGGCGCGCGTTGGCGAGCACGTTGACGAGGACCTGGGTGAGGCGCGGCTGATCACCGACGACCTCGACGGCCTCCTCGGGCAGGTCGAGGCGCCACCGGTGATCGGGTCCGACGACACGGGCGTCGCTCGTCGCTTCGAGCAGTAGTCGGGTGAGGTCGACGGGCTCACGCGCGAGGTCGCGTCCCGCGTCGAGGCGGGCGAGCAGCAACAGGTCCTCGACGAGGGTGGCCATGCGGGCCGACTCCGACTCCACGCGCTCCAACGAGGTGCGGACGTCGCCGGGGAGCTGCTCGTCGCGCAGCGACAGCTCGGTGTAGCCGCGGATCGAGGCCAGCGGGGTGCGGAGCTCGTGACTCGCGTCGGCGACGAACCGGCGGAGCTGAGTCTCGCTCTCCTGCCGGTGCCGCAGGGACACGTCGACGTGGTCGAGGAGGTCGTTGAGCGCCGCGCCCACCTGCCCGACTTCGGTGCGCCGGTCGGTGTCGCGGCTCGGGACACGCTCGGCGAGGTCCACCTCGCCGCTCGACAGCGGCAGGGTGGCGACGCGTGTCGCCGTGGCGGCGACGCGATCGAGCGGGCGCAACGCGCGGCCCACGAGCAACGCCGTGCCGATCCCCACGAGGAGGAACCCGAGGAGCCCGAGGCCGGCCGTGATGAGTCGCATCTGGCGTACCGAGTCCTCGAGAGGGTGCATCGGCAGGCCGGTGACGACGCGCGCGTCGTCGGGCGTCGTCACCCCGACGACGCGGTATCGACCGAGGTCCTCGCCGAGGTCGACCGTCGTGGGGCGGCTCGTCAGGCCCGCCTCCAGCAACGCCTGGACCTGCGGGATGGAGAGCGACCGCGACCCCCCGTTCCGGGTGGCGACGGTGTTCGTCTGCACGGTCGACCCTCGCACGACCACGACGAGCATGTCGGCGAGGGGACGGCGCTGCCCCGCGTCCGCCGGGGGTCCTCGGCGGTCGTCGCGCCGACCCTCCGGGCCGAGCACGCGGGTGGCCGTGCTCGCCACCCGCGAATCGAGCTCGGCGACGAGGCTGCGCTCGAGCAGCGCGCTCATGGCGAGGCCACTCGCCAGCGTGACCAGCGCGAACAGGGCGACGATCGAGACGACGAGCGTCCGGCGCAACGTCCACCCGGAGAACGGTCCGCGGCGTCGTCCCCCCGCGGGGCCCGCTGCCGGGCCCGAGGGGACGACGACGCCCGAGAGTCTGCTGCTCACGACGCCGGCTTGAGGACGTACCCGGCGCCGCGCATCGTGTGGATCATCGGGTCGCGCCCGACGTCGATCTTCTTGCGCAGGTAGGAGATGTAGAGCTCGACGACGTTCGCCTGCCCCCCGAAGTCGTAATTCCACACCCGATCGAGGATCTGCGCCTTGCTCAGCACCCGCTTGGGGTTGCGCATGAGGTACCGGAGCAGCTCGAACTCGGTGGCGGTGAGGGTGATGTCGTCGCCGGCCCGGGTGACCTCGTGGGAGTCCTCGTCGAGGGTGAGGTCTCCGACGACGAGCAGCGCCGAGGAGTCGTCGGTCGTCACGGCCGTGCGGCGCATGAGAGCCCGCACGCGTGCGACGACCTCCTCGAGGCTGAACGGTTTGACGACGTAGTCGTCGCCACCGGCAGTGAGCCCGGCCACGCGGTCCTCGACGGCGTCCTTGGCGGTGAGGAACAGGACGGGGATGTTCGGGTCCTCGCCTCGCATGCGGCGCAGCACCTCGAGGCCGTCGAAGTCCGGCAGCATCCAGTCGAGCACGACGGCGTCGGGCCGGAACTCGCGTGCGACGCGCACGGCGTCGGCGCCGGCGTGGGAGGTGCGGATCTCCCAGCCCTCGTACCGCATCGCCATCGACAGCAACTCGGTGAGGTTGGCTTCGTCGTCGACGACGAGCACCCGCACCGGTGAGCCGTCGGGGCGGGTGAGGCGGGGTGCTGAGGTCATGGCCACCAGTAGACACGCAGGCTCCCCCCTCGTGACTGTGCGCCGCCTATGTGTCGCCTGTGGACGCAGGCTTTCGAAGGGGGATGACCGTCGCGATCGCGAACAGACGGCGGCGGTGGGCTGCGGAGTCTGGGCAGGGTCGTGGCCTCTCCACAGCAGGGTCATGGGATCGCGGACGACGGTGAAGCCATCGCACCGTCGTCCCCGCAGATCGGGGTCGCGAAGGAGGACTCATGCCATTCCGTGATCACATGAGGCGCACCGCGCCCGCCGCGGTCGACCCGCCGGGCTCGCGCGGCCCGGCCACTGCACCTGCCCTCACCCCGCCACGGTGGTCGGGCAGGAAGACGGCAGTCGCCGCTGCGCTCGCCCTCTCGTTCGCCTCGGCGGGAACCCTTGCCGCTGCCGCGGCCATGCCTGCCGGCACGGGCGCGTCGAGTGGTGCCGGCATGCACGGGCCACACGCGTCCGGCGGGGGCCACGACGGCGGACCGCAGGGGGATGAAATGGAAGGGGGGCCACAGGCTGGAGGGCGCCCCCCCGGCGCGCCGGCGGGTGCCCCGAGCTCCGATCGCACCCGGGGGACGTCCGCCGATTCGGGCGACGTCGCGAGGGGCGACGTCCCGGCGGCCGAGGACGACACCGACGCGGTGCCCGAGACGGGAACGGACGGATGAGCCCCGCTCTCGGCCTCTTCAACGGCCGGTCGCGTCGGGGGACAGGTCGACACCGCGCCGCTTCGCCTGCTCCTCATTCGGCCGAGTTCCGCGCTGCCGCAGGCGTGTTCCCTGTCTCGTCGGCCCTGTCGGTGCCCCCGTTGTCTCGACAGACACCCCGACCCCGAGGCGGCCCTGCCTCCTGAGATCGACCCGAGGATCCCCACGACGGCGCCGACCGGTCACCTGCTCACGGTGATCGGTCGGCGTCCTGGCGTGTCACGGCTCGGTCGGCCTCACCACGGTCAGGGGGACACGCGGCCCCGCCTCGATGGTGGTTCATCGCGGACGAGGCGCGCCCGGGGTGACCACCGTGAGGGACGCAGAGAGGCCAAGGCCCGCCGACAGCAGCGGGGGACGTCGACATCTCGCACAGGACGACCGTGGGGAGCAGCCCACACGCAGGGGCGCCGTCATGGAACGAACACAGGTGTGTCCCCCACCGCGAGAACGGTGGGGGACACGCCTACGACGGCTCCGAGGAGTGGCCGGCTCCATGGGTCCACGGGTCAGGCCACAGCGGGGGTCCGAGGTGGCACGAGGAGAGACAGGGGGCGTCCGACGCGACCGGGATGGGCATCCTCGCGATCGTCACGATCCTGGGCGGGGCAGCGCGAGAACTCCGCCTGGTCGTCGTCGGCGACGAAGAAGCCGCGGTCTCCGCGATCGGGGTCCATGCTCCGGCGGAAGACCCCGAACTTCACGACGGTGGCGAGGACGTTGGCGACCGCGACGACCAGGGTCCGGACCCCGGTCCCGGCCCCGGGGGCCACGGCGTCCAGGAGGCCGAGCGCCCCGGCCGCGAGGGCCCAGAACAGGCCGAAGAGGCCGAGGCCCTGGGCCTGCTGGCGCCACGCGCCGTCGGTCGCGCCGAAGGTCCACGAGCGGTTCACCGCGGTGTTGACGACGGTCGCGGTGAGCAGCGCCAGCGTGTTCGCCGTCTGAGACCCCACGCCGGCGCCATGGAACGTGGCGAACAGACCGAGGTGGACACCGGTGCTCAACACACCCACCCCGGCGAACCGGGCGACCTGGCTCACGAGTCCGGTGCGCAGACGTCCCCGGCCGAGTGTGGAGGCGATCTGTCTCGTGGGCACCTCTCCGCGTGCGTGCGCCCGATGCAGTCGGGCCACACCGCGGAGGTCGTCCAGGGCGGTGGCGACGACGTCGACGCGGCTGTCCGGGTCGTCGAACCAGTCGACGGGCACCTCGTGGATCCGCAGTTCGCACCGCTCGGCGAGCACGAGGAGTTCGGTGTCGAAGAACCACGACGTGTCGCGGACATGCGGGAGGAGGGCACGGACCACGTCGGCGCGGATCGCCTTGAAGCCGCACTGCGCGTCGGTGAACCGTGCGCCCAGGGAGGCACGGAGGAGGAGGTTGTAGCAGCGGGAGACGACCTCGCGACGGGTGCCGCGTACGACCCGGGAGCCGTTCGCGAGCCGGGACCCGATCGCGACGTCGCTGTGGCCGCTCAAGAGTGGCGCGACAAGCGGCCACAATGCGTCAAGGTCGGTCGAGAGGTCGACGTCCATGTAGGCGAGGACCGTCGCGTCGGAGGCCTGCCAGGCCTCCGTGAGCGCTCGACCGCGCCCCTTCTCCGGAAGGCGGATGGCGGTGACCTCGTGGAAGTCGCGGGCGAGGGCCTCGGCCACGGACCACGTGTCGTCGGTACTGGCGTTGTCCGCGACCGTGATGCGGAACGGGTAGGGGAAGTACATCGCGAGGTGGGCGTGCAGCCGCGTGACGCACGCAGCCAGGCTCGCCTGCTCGTCGTGGACCGGGACCACGACGTCGAGCACGGGTGTCGGTGTCAGGGTGGTATCGGGGTTCATCGGGGGTCACCTCAGTTCGTGGTCGTCGTGGTGGTGGTGGATGTCGCGGAGTCGGCGACGGGTCGGGTGAGGTCGTAGAACGTGGACCCGTCGAGCGTCACGGCGGTGAAGTTCTCGGTCACCCAGCTCGTGATCTGCGCGGCGGTTCCGTTGCCGCCGATTCCCGGCCCTGCACCCTGGCCGCTGCCGGCGAAGTAGTGGATGCTCCCCTCGGCCACGTACTGCTGGAACTGGGCGAGCGTCGGGGAGGGGTCGGAGCCGTTGAACCCGCCGACGGCCATGACGGGTTCGCCGCTCGCGAGTTGCAGGCCCGCGGAGTTCTGAGAGCCGACCGCCGCGGCGACCCACGTGTAGGCGTCGGCCTCCTCTCGCAGCGCCGCGACGACCTCGTCACCCGGCGTGCCGGCATCGAGGAGGCCTCCGAGGCTGCGGCCGGTGGGGCCGCCCGCTCCGGTGGCGCTGGTCGCTCCGGTGGTCCCCTGCGTCTGCGGGGGAGGGAAGCCACCGGGACCGTTCATCCCGCCGGGACCACCCGCGGCGCCGGCCGGACCCGCCGTGACGATCGAACCGCTGTAGCCCTGGCTGACGGTCGAGATCGAGAACGTGGTGGGGCCGGCGAGGCTCGCGAGGAGGGCCCCGGCGAGGACGACCGGCACGAGACGTCGGTGCATCCGCTCGGTGACGAGCAGGAGGAGAGCACAGGCGCCACCCACGGCGAGGACGACGTACCTCAGGGTGCCGTACGCCTGGTCGGCGACGCGGGTGAGGAGGACGAAGCCCCACACGGACGCTGCGGCAGTCGCGACGGAGAGCGTCACCGACCCCCACCGCCTCTCCTGGGCGCGGACACGCCGCCAGGCGTCGACCGCGCCCGTGCCGACGAGCACGGCCACGGCCGGGGCGAGGGCGACGGTGTAGTACTCGTGGAAGATGCCGGCCATGAGGGAGAAGACGAGCCCGGTGACGACGAGCGAGCCGCCCCACAGGAGGAGGGAGGCGCGTCGCAGGTCCGTGCGGGGGGAACGGCCGGTCGCCCACAGCCCGACGACGAGGAAGACGAGAGCGCTCGGAATGAGCCAGCTGATCTGGCCCCCGACGCTGCTGGAGAACAGGCGGACGATGCTCTCCGTCCCGGAGTTCGGACCCGCCGAGCCCGACTCGTCACCGCTGAGGCGTCCGAGCCCGTTGTAGCCGAAGGTGAGATCGAGGAAGGAGTTGGTCTGCGAGCCGCCGATGTACGGCCGCGCGGACTCAGGGAGGAGCTCGACGATCGCGACCCACCACCCACCGGAGACGACGAGGGCAAGGGTGCCGGCGAGGCTGTGCGCGAGGCGCTTGGACAGCGTCGTCGGAGCGCAGACGAGGTACACGAGGCCGAGGACGGGAAGCACGAGGAACGCCTGGAGCGTCTTGGTGAGGAACGCGAACCCGAGGAGGACCCCCACGAGGACGACCCACCGCCCGGACGCCTTCTCGACGGCCCTGAGCGTCGCGGCGGTCGCCGCGGTGAGGAGCAGGACGAGCAGGGCGTCGGGGTTGTCGAACCGGAACATCAGCGTCGCGACCGGGGTGACGGCGAGGACGAGCCCGGCGACGAGCCCCGCGACGTGGCCCGCGTGGCGACGGGCGCAGCCGTACACGAGGGCGACGGTGGCCACGCCCATGAGGACCTCCGGCACGAGCAGGGCCCACGAGTTCAGCCCGAACAGGCGCACCGAGAGCGCCATGACCCACAGGGAGGCGGGCGGCTTGTCGACGGTGATCGCGTTGGCGGCGTCGGAGGAGCCGAAGAACATCGCCGACCAGCTCTGCGAGCCGGCCTGAGCGGCCGCTGCGTAGAAGGAGTTGCCGTAGCCGTTGGCGTCGAGTCCGTACAGCCAGAACCCGAGGGTGCCGACGAGCAGAGCGGCAAGGGACAGCCGCTCGCCGACGGACCATGACCGCGTCTCGCCGACGCGACGCTCCGGTGCCGACGTCGGCGTCCCGTCCTTCGCCTCGGTCGGGCGAGGCGAAGGCGGAGGTGAGATGGCGGGTGAGGGTGACGTCGGGGTCGGGTCGTGGCGGGAGGTCGGGTGTCGACGACGGCGAGGTCGTTCATCGAGGAGCCGGCGGGCGCGGTCGAGGACGCGACGGTCGGCGGTGGTGGTGTCGGTAGCCATGTCCTCGACGGTCCGCGTCGAGGCTTTGCCACCCCTGTGAGCCCACTGTCGCCGGAGGATGGACGAGGCGACGCCGACCGTCGGCGTGCAGCGACCGGGCCGCGGGGGCGGTCACCTCGGGGCGTGGTGCCCCTCGGCGGAGACGCCGAAGGCCGGCCACCGAGAACGGTGACCGGCCTTCGAGCGGATCGTGCGTCAGGCGCCGAGGTTCTTCTTCAGGGTGTCGAGCTCGTCACGCAGCTCCTGGGGGAGCTTGTCGCCGAACTTCTCGAACCACTCCTCGATGAGCGGGATCTCGGCCTTCCACTCCTCGGCATCGAACTTCGTCGCCGTCTCGAGCTGGCCGTCCTTCATCGACAGCCCCTCGACGTCGAGCGCGCCCTCGGCGGGGATGGTGCCGATGGGGGTCTCGACGCCCTCACCGGTGCCCTCGAGGCGCTCGACGATCCACTTGAGCACGCGGCTGTTCTCGCCGAATCCGGGCCAGGCGAACCCGCCGTCCTCGTCGCGGCGGAACCAGTTGACGAGGAACACCTTGGGCATCGCGCCGGCGTGCTCCTTGCCGAGGTCGACCCAGTGCTGCAGGTAGTCACCGGCGTTGTAGCCGATGAACGGCAGCATGGCCATGGGGTCGCGGCGGACGACACCGACCGCACCGGCGGCCGCGGCCGTGGTCTCGGAGGAGACCGTCGAGCCGATGAACGTGCCGTGGTTCCAGTCCCGGGCCTCCGTGACGAGCGGGACCGTGGTCTTGCGGCGGCCACCGAAGAGGATCGCGGAGATCGGCACACCGTTGGGGTCCTCGAACTCCGGGGCGGTGACGGGGCACTGCTGGATCGGGGTGCAGAACCGGCTGTTCGGGTGAGCGGCCTTGTTCTCGCTGTCCGGCGTCCACTTGTTGCCGTGCCAGTCGATGAGTTCCGCGGGGTCCTCGTCGGTCATGCCCTCCCACCAGACGTCGCCGTCGAGCGTGCGGGCGACGTTGGTGAAGATCGAGTTGCCCTTCTCGATGGCGTGCATCGCGTTCTCGTTCGTGGGGTAGCCCGTGCCGGGCGCCACGCCGAAGAGGCCGTTCTCGGGGTTGACGGCGTAGAGCTTGCCGTCGCGGAAGCGCATCCACGCGATGTCGTCACCGACCATCTCGGCCTTCCAGCCGGGCACGGTGGGCTCGATCATCGCGAGGTTGGTCTTGCCACAGGCGCTCGGGAACGCCGCCGCGATGAAGTGGACCTTGCCCTCGGGGCTGGTGAGCTTGAGGATCAGCATGTGCTCGGCGAGCCAGCCCTCGTCGTGGGCCATCGCCGAGGCGATCCGCAGTGCGTAGCACTTCTTGCCGAGGAGGGCGTTGCCGCCGTAGCCGGAGCCGTAGCTCCAGATGGTGCGCTCCTCCGGGAAGTGGGAGATGTACTTGGTGTCGCTGCAGGGCCAGGCGACGTCCTTCTGCCCCTCCTCCAGCGGCGCACCCACCGAGTGCAGACACTTGACGAACGGCGCGTCCGTCTCCTCCATCTTGGCGAGGATGTCCTTGCCGATGCGGGCCATGATGCGCATGGAGCAGACCACGTACTCGCTGTCGGTGATCTCGACGCCGTACATCGGGGTGTCGGAGTCGAGCGGACCCATGACGAACGGGATGACGAACATCGTGCGGCCGCGCATGCACCCGCGGTAGAGGTCGGACATGATGCTCTTCATCTCGTCGGGCGCCATCCAGTGGTTCGTCGGGCCGGCACCCTCCTGCTCCTTGGTGCAGATGAAGGTGCGGTCCTCGACGCGGGCCACGTCGGCCGGGTCCGAGGCCGCCCAGAAGGAGTTGGGCTTCTTGTCGAGCTTGACGAAGGTGCCCGCGTCGACGAGGTCCTGGGTCAGCCGGTTCCATTCGTCCTCGGAACCGTCACACCAGACGATCTTGTCGGGGGTCGTGAGGGCGGCAACCTCCTCGACCCAGTCCGCGAGCTCCTTGTGCGTGGTACCCCCGGTGGTGGGGATCTCCGTCGAGGTCGTCGTCATGGTCACGCCATCCCTTTCGTGGTCTCTCCAGTGAGTCACGTCTTCTCCAGCGTAGATCGGAGGCGTGTGCTGCGTGCCGTCCGTCCCGAGCGGAGCCTGTTCTTATTCCATGTGGTGGACGTGGATGAGGCTTTTCACCGTAGCTGGGCAGGGGGATCACTGGGTCACGGACGGTCAGCACAGTCCTCGCGCGGCCGTGTGAAACGCCTCACCACGGCGTCGGCACCGCGTCGGCAGTGGGTCGTGCCCCCTGCCGGACGCCCTCCCCGACGGCCTGGTGCCGGCTGCTCGACGACTTCACGACGGGCCGACCGCCGCGGATGCCGTGACGCGCCGCGGGTCGTCGTGCCCGGGTGCCCGGCCCCGGTTCGCGCCCCTCCGGCCGGAGGCTGCCCGATTCGCAATCCGCGTCGGAGGCGGGTACAGTCTCACGACGTCGCCGCAAGTGACGAGCGCCCGTAGCTCAACGGATAGAGCATTTGACTACGGATCAAAAGGTTAGGGGTTCGAATCCCTTCGGGCGCGCCACGGACATCAGCACAGGCCCCGGTTCGCATCCACGCGACCGGGGTCTCTTCATGTCCACGAGCGAGTCACGTCCACGAGCGGGCCATGTCCACGAGCGGGTCATCCTCACGGGCGGGTCCGGGTCGGAGACGTCACCGTGCGCGGTGCGGCCTCCTCAGGGGCCCGGGCGACCGGACTGCGCGACCCAGACCGCGCGACCCAGACCGCGCGACCCAGACCGCGCGACTCAGACCGCGCGACTCAGACCTCGCGCCGCGGGCGCCGGTCGAGGCCGAGGAGGCGGCCGAGGTCGCCGATGACCTCGGTGACGTCGTGCAGCGTCTCCTCCGCCTCATAGACCTCGGGGGTCGAGGCCGGGGGACGTCCGGAGTCCGCCGGAGGGACGACGACGCCCCGGCGCGCGCCGCCCGGGTCGAGGTTGGGGGTCGACGCGCCAGGCGGCACGGGCTCGGGGTCAGGCGTCGCGCCAGGGGGGCGCACGGCGCCCGCGATCGTCGCGCCGGGCCGCTCGCCGTCGTCCGGCCCCGGGTGGACCTCCGCCCGCCGCCCGGGGCGCCGTGACAGGAGCTGGGCGACCCGCCCGGGCTGGACGCGGTAGGCCCGGTCCCAGGGGTTGGCGGGGCCGTCCTCGGCGCGGCCGAGGCGGACGCCGGTGAGGGGCAGCGCGCTCACGGCCACCGCGGCGCACGACGCGACGACGACGAGGACGTCGGTCGCCGACGTCGCGACGAGACCACCGGCGACGAGTGAGACCACAGCCAGGCCGAGGAGCGCGAGTGCGAGGGGATGCCCGCCGTCGACCCGGCGGCCCCGCGAGGCGAAGGCGTCGACGCCGTGGGCGAGGACCACTCCACAGGCGGCGGCGATGCAGTACAGGAGGGTGTCGTCGGCGTGGCCGCTCACGGGTCCCTCCAGTCGTCCGCGCACAGTGGATACCCCCTCATCGTCCGGGTCGTGCCGGGGTTGACCGTTCGGCGTGGCCGGTCGCAGTCGCGCCACCGCGCAGCCGGATTCAGTGCATACGTCCGGAACCGCGGGCGGCGGGGCGGGCTGCGCAGGTGCTCTACCCTGGCCGTATGGCCGACCCGCGCTCACTCCATGGCATGACCTTCGCGATCAACGCCGGCGATCACGACGACGTGCAGGAGTTCTACACCCACGTGTTCGGCCGAGGCCCCGACACCAAGCCGATGGACGACTTCCTCGAATGGCAGGTGTGCGAGGGCGCGTGGCTGCAGATCTCCACCGGCCACGAGCGGCCGGGCGGCAACAACGCCCGGGTGCGCTTCGAGGTTGAGGACATCGGGGTCGCCGTCCGGCGTCTCGACGACGCCCGGGTTCCCTACGGCGAGGTCGTCACCGTCCCCGACGTCGTGCAGTTCGCCAACTTCTCCGACAACTGGGGCAACGCCCTCGGCTTCTACCACCTGCTCGCGCCGCGGCCCCTCGTCACCGAGGAGGAGCGGATGCGGCAACAGCTCGATCAGCGCGTCCGCGCCGAGCGACGTCGGGTCTACGAGGAGGGCGGCGACCCCGGCGAGGTCGACATCGAGGCCCTCCGCGCCGAGATCGGTCTGCCCCCCGGCCGTCCCGCTGCACCGCGCCCCGACGGGCCCTCCGAGGCCGCCCCGGCCACCCCCTGATCTGGGCGGGCCGAGTCCGGGGAGCGACCCCGGCCGCGGCCTGGCGGGGATGTCTCAGCGCCCGCGGCCCCGACGATCGTCCCGCCGGCCGGCGCGGTAGAGGCTCTCGGCGTAGTCCGGATCCCGCCGAAGGCGGTGCCTGTCGACGTGTCGCTCGCCGGTCGGCGCCCCCTCGCCCGCCCGGCGGTGCACCCGGGGGAGGTCGAAGCTCTCGGTGTCGGGGTCGTCCCAGCCACGGTCGTCGTGGTGGTTGAGACGCACGACCCGGCCCCGGAGGACGGCCCGCGCCGTGGGGTCGTCCTCCTCCCGCTCGTCGCGGGCCTCGCGCCGGGAACGTCGGCCGCCGCGCCTGTCCTCCCGGCGCGACCGGCCCTCGGACCCCCTGCCGAGCCAGTCGTGGTCGTCCGGATCGTCGGGGTCGTGATCGTCCCGCTCCGGGTGGTCCTCGGGCGGGGCGTCGTCGTCACCGGTCTTGAAGATCGTCGCGACGATGTCGAGGTAGGTCTCGTTGGGGCTGGGGATGAAGTGGACGTCGGACAGCGCCTGGTCCTGGCCCGCGCTCTCGAGGATGAAGGTGCCGTAACCGAGAATTCGGCCGGGGACCGAACGGCGGAACGTCATGTCCGTCACCTTGGACAGGGGCAGCATGTCGACCTTGCGGATGATGAATCCGTAGATGAGGAGCAGACGCTGGTCGGTTGCGATGAACCACTCGTCGTTCCATTCCCACACGCTGATCGCCGCGCGACCGAACACGATGAGCCAGGCGACGAGCAGGGCCTGGACGAGGCCGGGCGGCGCGCCCCCGGCGAAGGCCAAGGCGATGAGCAGCAGCGTCACCGCCGCGGTGGCGATGGGCTCGGCGATGGCGGCCCAGTGGCGGTGCGTCGCGACGACGACGCGCTCACCGGGGGTGAGGTACTTGTCGAGCCGGTGTTCCCCCATGGGCCCTCCCGGGCGTCAGAACGCCGTGAGCAGTCGGTCGAAGAACGTCGCGATCGCGTTGAGGCCGTTGACGATGATCTCCCAGATCGTGACGATGATGTCGGCGGCCTTGTTGGGAGAGGTGAAGATCGCCCACAGGATGAAGATCCAGAAGATCCACGTGAACACCTTCTTGATCGAGAGGGGCATCGATCTCCTCGCTTTCGGTCGGGTCGTGGACGTGTCCGGATGCGCGTGGTGTGGAAACGGTCCTCCAGGCTCGGGTGTTCCTGGTCGGGCTCCTGGGGTCGCGAACGCGCGGGATCGCCTGACACCCCACGCCATCGAACCACACCGCCCCCACCCGAGGCGTCACCCCGCCTGCGGCGCGCCGGGGACGGTCCCGCGCCGACGGCGGTGGGGCCTCGCGCGGTGCGGTCGCGCGGTGGTGGGATCGGGCCGACCCCGTCCGGGGCCATCGACCCGGACGGGGTGTGTCAGACCACGCCGTAGAGACGATCGCCCGCGTCGCCGAGACCCGGCACGATGTACCCGTTCTCGTCGAGCCTCTCGTCGATCGCCCCGAGCACCAGCGTGACGGGGATGCCGAGTTGGTCGGCGCTCTCACGCACGGCCTCGATGCCCTCGGGGGCGCCGAGGAGGCACACCGCGGTGATGTCGTCGGCGCCGAGGTCACGCAGGAACTCGAAGGCCATGACGAGGGTGTGACCGGTGGCGAGCATCGGGTCGATGACGAACACCTGGCGGCCGTGCAGCGTCTCGGGGAGGCGGTTGGCGTAGGCGGTCACCCCCAGGGTCTTCTCGTCGCGGACCATCCCGAGGAACCCGACCTCCGCGCTCGGCAGAAGGCGGGTCATGCCCTCGAGCATCCCGAGGCCGGCGCGCAGGATCGGCACGATGACCGGCTTGGGGTTGGCGAGCTTGATGCCGGAGGTCGGCGCGACCGGCGTGCGGATGTCGAACGGCTCGACCCGGACCTCCCGCGTGGCCTCGTAGGCGAGGAGCGTGACGAGCTCCTCCGCCAGACGCCGGAACGTGGGGGAGTCGGTGCGCTCGTCGCGCAGATAGGTGAGCTTGTGGTTGATGAGCGGGTGATCGGCCACGTGGACGCGCATGGGGGAAACTTATCCGGTGGATCTCGACTCGGGCACCTTGCCTCGCCTGCCGGCTGCGGCGGAGTTCACGCCATGGCTCGCGGCGGCCCGAGCGCTCGCGCAGGACTGCCTCACCCACGGGGACGTCCCGGTGGGCGCGATCGTCCTCGATGCGACCGGGGCCGTCGTGGGCCGAGGCCGCAACGTCCGGGAGGAGCGCGGCGACCCGACCGGTCACGCCGAGATCGTCGCGATGCGTCAGGCGGCGTCGGCGCGTGGCTCGTGGCGTCTCGACGGGTGCACGCTCGTCGTCACCCTCGAACCGTGCGTGATGTGCGCGGGCGCGCTCGTCCAGGCGCGTGTGGATCGAGTGGTGTTCGGCGCCTGGGACGACCGGGCCGGCGCCTGTGGATCGGTGTGGGATCTCGTGCGCGATCCTCGCGCCCTCCACCACGTCGAGGTCGTCGGCGGGCTCGACGAGGACGCCTGCGCGGCCCCGCTCGCCGAGTTCTTCGCCGCCCGCCGCGCCTCGAAGACCGTGCAGGAGGGATCGCCGACCCGAGGACACGGAGCAGACGCCTGACTCCGCAGTGACGTCTCGGCACCCCCGGCCCTGTGCCCCTGCGGATTTCACGGGCCCGTTCACGCTCTTGTAGGGTGACCCACGGTGGCGTGTCCGAGCGGCCAAAGGAGCACGCCTCGAAAGCGTGTGTGGGGGCAACTCCACCGTGGGTTCGAATCCCACCGCCACCGCCGCGAGCGCCGGGTCATCCGGAGCACCGAGAGCCCTCGACCGCCACGGTCGGGGGCTCTCCTCATGCGCATCCCGCCGGGGTAAGGATGCCTTCGAGGATGCGGTGGGGTGGTCGTGATGGCAGCCACGTGCCTTCATCCTTGCCTGCGGCCTCGGCTGCATCCTCGGGGGCTCGCCATGGATCGTGCCTCGTGCCTCGCGTCGCCCCCGCGACGAGCGGTATCGCACGACCGTTGACCGCGGAGAAACGGCCCCTCGTCGCGCGTTCGTCGCGCTGTGCTCCCGGTCACAACGAGGGGGGCCCTACGGTGTCGCAGTGACCGACCGACCGGTCGGTTATTCCCCCGCACACTGGGAGAACGCCGGGATTGGACGACGTCGTGCGCCGGGAAAGGACGACGATGTCATCGACCCCTCATCCCTCGACCCCCTCCGCCGGGCCGGTCGAGCCGGACATCTACCACGACGCCGACGCCCCCACGACGTCCCCGTCGGAGTACCGCCGGGTCGCGATGGCCACGATGATCGGCACGACGATCGAGTGGTACGACTTCTTCATCTACGCCAACGTCGCGGCGCTGCTGTTCGGAAAGCTGTTCTTCTCGGGCCTCGGGGAGTGGCGGGACCTCGCGGCGTTCGCCACGCTCGGCGTCGCGTTCTTCTTCCGTCCCGCCGGCGCACTGACGATGGGGTGGGTGGGTGACAGGTTCGGACGCCGCGTCGTGCTCGTCCTCACCCTCGGCCTCATGGGCGTCGCGACGACGCTCGTCGGCCTCCTGCCCACCGCGGACCAGATCGGCATCGCCGCCCCCATCCTCCTCATCGTCCTGCGCTGCCTCCAGGGCTTCTCGGCCGGCGGCGAGTGGGGTGGCGCGGCGATGCTCGCCGTCGAGCACGCCCCTCACGGGCAGCGCGGCAAGTTCGGGGCCTACCCGCAGATCGGCGTGCCGCTCGGCATGCTCCTCGCGACGACGTTCCTCACCGTCCTCACGATGGCGCTCGGCAAGGAGCAGTTCGACGCGTGGGGATGGCGCATCCCGTTCCTCTTCTCCGTCGTCCTCATCGTCATCGGTTGGTGGATCCGCCGCCGGGTCGCCGAGTCGCCGGTGTTCGAGGAACTCAAGGAGATCAAGGACGTCGCGACCGTCAAGCAGGGCGATCTGCTCCACCACAACTTCAAGGACATCGTCATCGCCGCGGCGTCGTTCATGGCCAACAACGCCTTCGGCTACATGCTCGTCGGTGGGTTCATCCTCGGCTACGCGAGCAAGAACGGGCTGCCCCGCTCCGAGGTCCTCATGTGGGCGCTCGTGTCGGCCGCGCTGTGGGCCGTGACGACGATGGCGTGCGCGATGCTCTCGGACCGCATCGGCCGCACCCTCACCTACAAGATCGGGTACGTCCTCATGCTCGTCGGCATGTTCCCGACGTTCTGGCTCGTCCACGCCGGCGTCGAGCGCGGCGAGGTCCTCCTCGTCGGCCTCGCGCTGCTGTGGATCGCGATCCCCGAGGGCTTCACCTACGGCCCGCAGTCGGCGATGTTCGCCGAGATGTTCCCCGCGCGCATCCGACTCTCGGCCGTCTCCCTGTCCTACGCGATCGGTGCGGTGTTCGGAGGCGCGTTCGCCCCGATGATCGCCGAGTACATCACCATCCAGTTGGGTGGCGTCGTCAACGTCGCCTGGTACCTCAGCGCCGTGACGGTCATCTCGCTCGTGTCGATCTTCTTCATCAAGGACCGCACGAACAAGCCGTTGCACACGATGTCCGGCCACTGACCGGCGCCGACCTCGGCACGACCGTCCGTCCCCTCGATCACCGAACGGAGCCACCATGGCCAAGCCCTTCGCCTCCTCCGCCGACCTCGGCGAGAAGACCCGCACCCTCGAGGTCCTCGCCTACGGCGTGTACGCCCTCACCGCCGAGGGAGATCCCAACATCGGCGCGATCGAGGGGGAGGACTTCCTCGTGTGCTTCGAGGCGCTCGCCACCCCGGCGGCGGCGAAGGGATGGCTCGACGAACTCCGGACGCACACCGCCAAGCCGGTGAAGTACCTCGTGTTGTCGCACTACCACGCGGTGCGGGTGCTCGGCGCCGCGGCGTACGACGCGGAGATCATCGTCGCGCACGAGAACACGAGGAGGCTCATCGACGAACGCGGGCAGGAGGACTGGGACAGCGAGTACGGCCGGATGCCGCGCCTGTTCGCCCACCCCGAGACCATCCCCGGGCTCACCCACCCGACCGAGACGTTCTCCGACACCTACCGCATCGCGCTCGGCGGCGACCGAGGCGATCTCGTCCTCGCGTACTGCGGCCGCGGGCACACGGCGGGCGACATCGTCGCGTGGGTCGAGAAGCCGCGGATCCTCTTCGCGGGTGACCTCGTCGAGGCCGAGGCGGCGCTGTACACCGGGGATGCGTTCCATCACGACTGGTCCGGCGCCACGCTCGACGCCGTCAAGGCGTTCGAGGCCGAGGCCCTCATCGGGGGTCGCGGTGGCGTGACGCACGGCCGGGAGCAGGTCGACGCGGCCATCGAGCAGACCCGCGACTTCATCGCGATCATGCTCCGCGAGGTCGGCGCCGTCCACGAGCGCGGCGGCACCCTCAAGGAGGCGTTCGAGGCCACCCACGCCGCGCTCGCGCCCACCTACGGGCACTGGCCGATCTTCGAGCACTGCCTCCCGTTCGACGTCCAGAGGGTGTGGGACGAGTACGAGGGCATCGACTGGCCCCGCATCTGGACCGCCGAGCGCGACCGCGAGGTCTGGGACCAGCTGCAGGACTGACCTCCGACCCGGCGCTCGCCGCCACCTCCTCCCCACCGCTCCGCGGCCTCCCGCCCCGCGGCCTCCTGCCCCGCGGCCTCCTGTCCCTCCCCATCGCCCCGCTCCCCCCACCCCGCTTCGAGAGGAACGGCTATGCGCGACGACGACGTCGACATCGCTTCGCACGACACCCCTGGTGCGCGGTCGGGTGGTGAGGACGCGCGGCATGGGCGCGACGGTGGTGGCCGCGGGCACGGCGACGGCGGCCACGGCGCCGGCGACGCGGGCGGCGTCCGCGAGCCGGTCGTCGTCATCGGTGGTGGGCCGGTCGGGCAGACGGCGGCCCTGCTGCTCGCCCGCTGGGGGGTGCCGGTGCTCCTCCTCGACGCGCGACCCGCGCGCGACGCCGTCGGCTCGAAGGCCCTGTGCCAGCAGCGCGACGTCCTCGACATCTGGTCGGCGGTCGGGGCGGGGGATCGGATCGCGGAGGAGGGTCTCACGTGGGTCCGCGCCCGCACGCTCTACCGCGACCGGGAGCTGTTCTGCCAGGGGTTCGTCGACAACGGCGCGTCTCCGTTCCCGCCCTTCGTCAACATCTCCCAGACGCGCACCGAGGAGATCCTCGACGAGTGCCTCGCCCGGCAACCCCTCGTCGAGGTGCGGTGGGGGCATCGGGTCGTCGCGTTCGACGAGCGCGACGGCGGGGTGACGCTGCGCTGCGCCGTCGACACCCTCCTCGACCACGGTGGCGACGACACGTTCGTCGACGTCCGTGGACGCTACGTGCTCATGTGCAGCGGCGCCCGAAGCGACCTGCTCCGCAGCGCCCTCGGCGTGAGCTTCGAGGGGCACACGTTCGCCGACCAGTTCCTCATCTGCGACATCCGTACCGACCTGCCGGGGTGGGAGTCGGAGCGGCGGTTCTACTTCGACCCCGAGTGGAACCCCGGCCGCCAGGTCCTCATCCACCCGTGCCCCGACTCGACGTTCCGCATCGACTGGCAGGTGCCGCCGGAGTACGACCTCGCCGACGAGGAGGCCTCCGGTGCGCTCGACCGGCGCATCCGTCAGGTCATCGGCGACCGCGACTACGAGATCGTGTGGAAGAGCCAGTACCGGTTCCACTCCCGTCAGGTCGACCGGATGCGGGTGGGGCGGGTGCTCGTGGCCGGCGACGCGGCCCACCTCGTCTCGCCGTTCGGGGCGCGTGGACTCAACTCCGGGGTACCTGACGCCGAGAACGCCGCGTGGAAGCTCGCCTTCGTGTGGCACGCCTGGGCGACGGACGCCCTCCTCGACAGCTACCACGACGAACGGCACGCCGCCGCGGCCGAGAACCTCGCGGTGACGACCGCGACGATGTGCTTCCTCGTCCCGCAGACCGAGGAGGAGTGGCGCACCCGGCGCGAGATCCTCGAAACGGCCGACACCGACGAGTCCGCCCGCGCACGGGTCGACTCCGGCCGGCTCGCCGAGCCGTTCTGGTACGTCGACTCCCCGCTCACGACGCCGTCCCCGGAGAGGTCGTTCGGCGGGCGTCCGCCCAAGGGCCACGCGCCCGCGCCGGTGCCGGGCGTCCTCGTCCCCGACGTGCCCGTCTCCGATCCCGACCGCCCCGGGGTCACCCGCTCCCGCGACCTCGCCCGCCGCGGCATCACCCTGCTCGTCGGCCCCGAGTCGGGCACGTTCGACACCGTCGCCGGCAGCGTGGCGGCGCCGGTCGAGGTCGTCGGCCTCGGGACGTCGGGGTACGCCGAGCTCGCCGAGGCCCTCTCGGCCCGCGCCGACGAGGTCTGGGTGCTGCGGCCCGACGGTCACATCGCGGCGGTGCTCCGCACACCGGGGGTGTCGGAGGTCGTCGGGGCCGTGGAGCGTCTGCTCGGAGCCGTGCCCGCGCGGGTGTGAGCGCCGCCCTCAGACCGGGCCGATCGCCTGTACCGGGCCGCTCTCGCGCCGGGGGCAGGACGAGGTGTAGTGGCCGACCCCGAGGCAGTGTCCGCAGCGCGGCAGCTGCGGGGGTGGTGCGGGAGGAAGTGGTTTGCGGACCGGGCGCGAGAACGACCCGGATCCCGGTTCGGGCGCAGGCTCGGGTTCCGGCGGGATGAGGTCGTCGAAGTACCCGGGGATGCCGACGGAGGCCGCGCACGCGCGCAGATGCCGTAGCTCGCGGGCTCGGATCCTGCCGTGCTCGAACGCTGCTCGGCGCATCGACTCGAGCAGCCGCTCCTGCACCTGGCGCAGCTCGGCCGCGCCGTACCCCGCCGCGACCATGAGGCGGGTGAGGCCGCGGACCTCCTCGGGGACGAGCTGCCCGCGCAGGAGCACCGTCACGAGGACGTCGACGTACCGCGCCACCCGCGCGTCGTTGAGCTCGCGGGCGAGACCGGAGGTGCGGGCGAAGAGGTCGGCGAGCCAAGGATCGGGCGCGTCGCCACCGGCCACCGGCGCCCGGCCGGTCGGCAGGACCATCGCCGACGGATCTCCGACCGCGGCACAGGGATAGGTGAGCGTCGCGCCGTGGCGGGCGAGAATCCTCGGCAGGAGCGCCGCGACGGCATGCGCGTCGTCGACCGCGCTGCGCCCGACGACGACGTCGCTCCCCACGTGTCGGGCGAGCGTGGAGAGACGGTGATTGCGGGTCGGGAACGTCGCCCGGCCGAGCTCGTGCGTGCAGAGCGCCGGCAGGCTCGGCGCCAGGATGCCCGCCTCCATGAGGTGGGCGTCGAGGAAGGACTCGAGCACCTCGGCGTCGTGGGCGACGACGACCCGCCCCTCGAGCAGCCGGAGCAGGTGTGGCGCGACGCGGGCGAACGACGGTGCCTCGGGCAGTCGTCCGGCCAGGTGGGCGAGGTGCGGTGGAATCGCCGCGGCGCCCGGGGAGAGCAGCGCCTCGGAACGCCCCTCGATCCTCCCCTCGGCGTCCACGTGCAGCACCCCGAGCGCCACCAGCCGGTCACGGACGGGGGTGAACCCGGTCGTCGTGTACCCGGCCACGGCATACGGGCCGGGATGGGGTGTGCCGTCGGGAATGTCCGTGCCGCCGAGTCCGAAGAGACGCGTGCGGGAGCGCCGGGGGACACCCGAGCCGGCGCCACCGGGTGTGCGGTGGGCGCCGGGGGCGGTGGGCGTGGGGGCCGTCGAACGGTGCGGCGTCGTCCGGTCCGAGGGCGAGGGGCCGTCTGGCGTCCCGGACGCCGCGGCGCCCGGAGTGCCGCCCGAACTCGGAGTAGTGCTGCCCGAACTCGGAGTGACGAGGGGAGACGTCGAGGGTGCACCGTGGTCCGCACGCGGACCCGGACCCTGGCGCAGAGCTGGGCCGGGGCCCAGAGCCGGGCTGGAGCGGAGAGCCGGACCAGGGCGTCGGGGCCTGGGCTCCGGGGGTCGGGCCTCGTCCTCGTCCGGGCCGGCGCCGAACATCTGGAACAGGACGACCAGGACGACGACGAGCACCAGGATGCTCACGAGTTGCGTCATCCCGCCCCCACCCCGCATCCCCCTTCGTCCCCCGCGATGTCCCACCACGCCGACCCTCGAACCGGAGCCCGGCGCTGAGACCGGAGCGCACAACCTCCGGTGTCGACACCGGCCTCCGGTTCGAGGGTCGTGAAGAAGGCTCTGTATCCCTCGCCCCATCGGGTTCGTCGGTGTCGACCTGAGCCAGGTGGCGCCCGCTGGTCGAGGCGGGTCCTGCGTGGCGAGGGCGCGAGGGGTCTCGAAAGACCCTGCACACCGTCGAGCATCGGTGGCAGGCTGGGCGCATGAACCGCCGCGTCGCGCTCGTCCGCCGCCCCAGCAGCCGTCTCGCCGAGGGTCTCGTCACCCACATCGAGAGGTCTCCCGTCGACGTGGATCTCGCGGTGCGGCAGTGGGAGGGTTACGTCGCGGCACTGGAGGACGCCGGGTGGGACGTCGTCGAGGTGCCGCCCGCCGAGGAGCACCCCGACTCGGTCTTCATCGAGGACCCGGTGTTCGTGTACGGCGACCTCGCGATCCTCATGCGGTCGGGGGCGCCGGAGCGCCGTGGCGAGACGCGGGGTCTTCGCGAGGTGCTCGAGGAACACGGCTACCGGGTCGCCGAGATCACCGAGCCCGCGACCATCGACGGCGGCGACGTGCTCAAGTTCGACGGCAAGGTGTGGGTCGGGCAGGGCGGCCGCACGAACGAGGAGGGGCTGTCCCAGCTCAGGGACCTGCTCGATCCGCTCGGGGTCGAGGTCGTCGGGGTGCCGCTCGAGTCGGTGTTGCACCTCAAGTCCGCCGTCACGGCGCTGCCGGACGGCACGGTCATCGGCTACCCGCCGCTCGTCGACGCCCCGCTGACCTGGGGTGAGGAGTTCCTCCCCGTCCCCGAGGAGCCAGGCTCCCACGTGGTCCTCCTCGGTGAGGACCGAGTGCTCATGTCGGCGTCGGCGCCGGAGTCGGCCCAGCTGTTCCGCGAGCGGGGTCTGCACGTGGTCACGGTCGACATCTCCGAGTTCGAGAAGCTCGAGGGCTGTGTCACCTGCCTCTCGGTGCGGCTGCGCGGCTGAGTGGCGGTCGTCCTCCTCGCCCTCGGGTCGCGAGGCGATCTGACCCCGATGCTCGCCCTCGCCGACGCGCTGCGGGCACGGGGGGAGGTCGTGCGCGTGGTCGCCCTGCGCGAGTACGCCGAGCTGGTCCGTGCGGCCGGGTTCGAAGGCGTCCCCATCGAGGCCGATCTCGCCGACGTCGTGTGGCATCCCCACCCCTGGGTACGCCGGGCACTCCTCGCCCAGCCGGGACTGATGCTCGCGCAGATGACGGCACGGCTGCGACGCGCGGCGTCCCTCCTCGTCGAGGCCGTCGCACGGGCGAGCGCCCCGGGGGACGTCGTCGTCGCGGGTCTGGCGACCGCGCAGGTCGCCACCGCCCTGTCGGATCGTCGGGCCGTCCTCGCCCTGTTCGCGCCGGTGCTGCCGAGCAGTCGGCCGGCCTCGACGGTCCTCACACCGGGTGTCCCCGGCCCGGCGACGACGTTCACCTCGACGTGGGGGTGGATGCTGTCGACCGCGATGTCGAGTCGCGCCGGGCGACTCGCAGGTCACCGGTTCGGCGGCGGACCACCAGGACGCCACGAGGGGCCAGGAGTGGCCGGGAGGTCCGCGATCTCGGGCGTTCTCGATGAGATCGGAGGGGGCCTTGCGATGCCCGCGGCAGCCGTGGCGGCCGGGCGCCTGCCGATCCTCCTCGCCGTCGACCCCGCCCTCACACCCCCCGCCCCCGACTGGCCCTCCGGCGTCCGGCAGACGGGGTTCTGGACCTCGCCGACGCCGAGACCCACCCACGTCGTGGGTGAGCGCAGCCGGCCCCCGGTCAGCACCGCGTGCCGCAACCCGCACGGCGATCCCGGGGGCACTCCGCGGGTGGACAGGCCCCTCGTCGGCGACGGTTCACCGGCACAGACCCCATGCGGGGAGCCTCCGTCCGCCGCGATGGACGGTCGGGTGGCGACGGACGAATGGTCCGCGGACGAGCCGTGCTTCATGACGGGACGGTCACGCGAGGCCCGTGAGTCGGGGCCCGCGGTCGACGAGCGTTCGATCGGCGGAGCGGTGGTCCGGCACGACCCGTTCCCGGGGACCGATCGGCTCGCAGCCTTCCTCGCCGCCGGTCCCGCACCCGTGTACGTGGGGTTCGGCTCGTGCCCGGCGGCCGATCCTGCGAAGGACCAGCGGATGTTCGTGGACGCCGCCCGACGCGCCGGGGTGCGGGTCGTCCTGCAGCCCCCTCCCGGCGCGGCCCCTTCGGACGCGGACGATGTGCTCGTGCTCGGGGAGTATCCGCACGCCTGGCTCTTCCCGCGGATGGCAGCGGTCGTGCACCATGGCGGCGCGGGCACGACGTCGGCGGCGATTCGGGCCGGGGTCCCGAGCGCCGTCGTTCCCCACCTCGGTGACCAGGCCTATTGGGGGCGGCGGGTCGCCGACCTCGGCCTGGGGCCCCGTCCCGTGCCGAGGGCCCTCCTCACGACGACGCGACTGACCCGGCTGATCCGCGACGTGACCGGCCCTGGAGCCCCCGCCATGCGCCGAGCCGCCCGTGCACTCGGCCCACGCCTGCGCTCCGACGGTGCCGACCACGCCGCCGACCTGATCCTCGGCCTCGCCGCCTCGGGACCCGAACGGCCCCACCTCACCGGGGCCGCCCCCCTCACCCACATGGGTCGGGTCGACACGTCGGCGTAGGGTCTCCCGCCTCGCCGGCACCCGTGTCCCCGGGCGGCACGTGGGTCGAGTCCGCGACGCCGCCGGTGAGGGGCCCGGCGTCGAGGGGGCTCTCGAGGCGGACGTGCCTCGCGTGCACGGTCCCTCGGAGTGGTCGGACCTGCGCGTGTATGTGCGACGGGTCCCGGCGCCGCCGCCGACGTCGCGACCCGAGGCGTCGGCGCACGAGGCGTCGCGGGACGCCGGCCCCGGGGCGGCCCGGCGCGTCAGCGGAAGCGCCGACCCTCGTCGCGGCGGTTGGCCCAGACGGCGAGGCCGAGGAGCGCGACCGTCCAGCCCAGGAGCACCGGCAGCGACGACGAGGGGATCGGGGCATCCAACAGCACCCCGACGGCCAGGTCCCGGGCGGCACGCACGGGGGTGGCGAGGGAGAACACGTCCGCCCAGTCGGGGAACATCTCGGGCGGGAACATGAGCCCCCCGACGAACGCCAACGGGAAGGTCACGAGCTGCGCGAGAGCCAGGGCGGAGCGCGGTGTCGTCGTATACGCGATCGCGACGGCCATCGACAGGAACGGCAGTCCCGCGGCGAGGACGATGGCCGCAGCCGCCGGCGCGCGCCACCATTCGAGCGCTCCGGAGGTGAACGCGTCGGGGGCCGCCGTGGCGAACAGCGCCACGAGGAGCAGTGGGACGAGGCTCGCCGACACCGCGACGAGGCCGACGACGAACCGAGCCGCGGTCGTGGCGAGCGCACCGGCGGGCAGGGTCCGCAGGTAGGTCGTCCATGGGTCTGCGCGGTCCTGAGCTGCGGAGATGCCGTATCCGAACACGAGGGCCGTCAAGACACCGAACAGCGAGAGCTGCGTCGTCGCCACGAGGGACTGCACCGGATCGGAGATGATGGCCCGCTGCGGCAGCACGAAGAACGCGAACGCCAACGTCGGGTACATCGTGTTCGTGACCAGTGCCAACGGGCTGCGCACCACCTCCAGGCCCTGCGCCCTCGCATGGGCGAGGACGAGACGCCACGTGGCCCTCGGGCTCACGGTGGACTGCCCCTGGCGGTGGGACCGGGGGTGCGACGTCGTCCAGCCCGACGTCGTCGACACCCCGTCGTCGCGATCGATCGCGCGGTGCGCCACGGGCTCCCCGGCCCCCGCCTCGGGGTCGAGGCGCTCGGCGGCGGCTCCGTCGGTGTCGGCGCGCGTCATCGGAGCCCTCCCGTGAGGTGGCGGACGGCGTCTTCGAGCGAGGCGGGGCGCACGTCGAGGTCGGTGAACGGCATCCCGGCGGACACGAGCGCACGGACGGTGGCGTCGCCGTTCCGTGTGCGGATCTCCCGCAGCTGCCCGTCACCGGCGATCGCGAACCCGTCGCGCCCGGCGTCGGCGACCTCGAGCACCCCTGGCAGATCGAGGAGCACGGCGTCGGGGAGCGCGGTGCGCAGCCGGACGCGCGCGACGCGTGCCAGGCCCCGGATCTCGGCGATCGGCCCGTCGGCCACCACCTTCCCCGCGACGAGGACGGCGAGGCGCTGCGTGAGACTCTCGACGTCGGGGAGGTAATGGCTGGTGACGAGAAGGGTGCCGCCGTCGGCGTGGTAGTCCGACAGCTCGCGCCAGAGCACGTCGCGGGCGTCGAGATCGAGGCCCGTCGTGGGCTCGTCGAGCACCGCGAGGCGCGGCCGACCGACGAGCGCGAGCGCGACCAGCAGCCGCCTCTGCTGCCCTCCCGACAGCCCACCGCACTGCGCACCCGCGACCTTCGTGAGGCCGAACCGCTCGAGCAGTTCGCCGGCCGGCACGGGGTCGGGGTAGTGGCCGGCGACCAGGGTGACGACCTCCCGCACCCGCAACGCCTGGGGCAGCGAGGTGGACTGCGGCGTCACCCCGAGGCCGACACGCGTGGTGGGATCGCGCGGAGACCGCCCGAAGAGCCGGACGGTGCCGGCGTCGGGTCGCCGGAGTCCCGTCGCCAGGGACAGCAGCGTCGTCTTCCCCGCCCCGTTCGGACCGAGCAGCCCGATCGCCTCGCCGGCCCGCACCTGCAGGTCGACGCCGTCGAGCGCGACGTGCGCCCCGAAGCGGCGTCGCACCCCGGTGAGGTCGAGGACGACGTCCCGGTGTGCGGCCGGGGAAGGGGTCATCGGGGTCCGTTTCGTCGGGGATGCCGGTCCCGCCAGGCTACGGGGCCCGGCAGCCGATAGCGTGGTGGACGCGGCGCAGGCCGCAGGAACGGGGGAGGGCATGGACGGGCAGGTCACCGTGCTCGTGGCGAGCGTCGAGATCCCCGCGCACACCCTCAACGCGACACCGTTCGTCGCGCGTCTCGTCGAGAACGGGCACCGTGTCCTCTGGTACTGCGATCCCGCCTTCCACGCGCGCGCGAGACGCCATGGCGCCCAGCCCATCTCTCCGAGCCGACCGGCGCCGTCGGCCGTGCGGTTCGACGGTCTGGCCGACATCCGGTCCGCGTTCGAGACCGCGTTCGTGGGGGAGGCCGCCCGGCGGTGCGGTGACCTGCGCGCCGTCATCGAGGCCGAGGGCGTCGACGTCCTGCTCACCGATTCCCTGGCGTTCGGTGCCGGGATGGCCGCCGAGGCCTGCGGGATTCCGTGGGTGAGCTTCGGCGACGGCCCGCTGCACTACGCCGAGCGTGACACCCCGCCGTTCGGCTCCGGGCTGCCGTACGTCACGGGGTGGCCGTGGGATCTGCGCAATCTCGTCGTCACGGGCGCCACCCGCCTCGTGTTCGCGCGGGCCGCGCGACGGCTCTCCCGGGCCCGGCAGGGATGCGGCCTGCCACCGGGGCGTGGGTCGGTCCTCACCGCTAACCTGTCACCGATGCTCCACCTGCAGGGCGCGACATCGGGATTCGAGTACCCACGCAGGCACCTCCCCGCGCACGTGCGGTGGGTCGGGGCGCTGCGGCCCGTCGACGGGTCGTGGTCACCGCCGGCGGCGTGGCGGGATCGCCCCGAGCGCCCGGTGGTCCTCGTCAGCCAGGGAACGATCCGCGACGACGTCACCGAACTCCTCGCCCCCACCCTCGTGGGTCTCGCCGATCTCGATGTCACGGTGCTCGCGACCAGCGGGTCGGCCTCCGTCGAGGCCCTCGCCCGCGCGTGCGGCGGCTCGGTCCCCGACAACGCGGTCGTCGTCCCGTTCGCCCCCTACGACGCCGTCCTCGCGGAGGCCGACGTCTTCGTCACCAACGGCGGGTACACCGGGGTGACCCTCGCCCTCGCTCACGGGGTTCCGCTCGTCCATGCCGGCGTCACCGAGGAGAAGGCCGACATCGGTGCGCGCGTGCGGTACTCGGGGACCGGTGTCGTGCTCCGTACGACCCGCCCCACCCCTGCAGACGTGCGCGGCGCCGTGACCCGGGTGCTCGGCGACTCTCCGGAACGCGCTGCCGCACACCGCATCGCCGAGCAGATGCGCGCCCACGACGCCGGCCGCGACGGCGCCGCCCTCATCGCCCATCTCGGCCTCACCCGGACCATCCCTGCGCTCTGATCCCCGTCCGTCGGCGGGTGATATGGCGCGTGGCTGCCTGCGATGTGGCAATACCGGCGGAGTCGACCTCGGACCGCGGAGTCGTCCGCTGACATCTTTGCAGTTCAGGGAGCCGGCCCCGTGAGGGGGAAGTCGTCGACTCCGCTGTTCTTGCCACATGGGTCGCGTGTGTGGTCCCCGCTCGCCGGGGACGCCGCCCCGATCGGGGCGCGGCCAGGTCAGTCCTGGACCGGGGGGAGGGTGGAGAGCCAGATCGTCACGGCCAGGAGGTCGGCGGTGCCGCCGGGGGAGAGGTGGGCGTGGATGAGTTCGTCGTCGAACGACTCGACGAGCCGGACGTAGTCGGGGTTGAGGGCGCCGCCCTGGGCGAGGATCGCCTCGGCCCGACGTGCCACCCACGACATCGCCTCGACGCCGCCGCGGTGGGCGAGGTTGGTGTCCGAGTTGACGGACAACAACGCGAGCAGGGCGTGGAGCAGGGCACGGTCGCGCATCATCGGGCCGAGCGCGAGGTGTGGCTGCGCGTTGAGGATCTCGAGGGCCTCGCGGTAGGCGACGAGGCCGACCTCGCGCGCCGCCGCGTACCCGGAGGCCGCCTGGCCGCGGGCACCGGTGAGTCCGTGCTCGCGGTAGAGGCGCTCACCTGCGGTGACCGGGGCACGGTCGCTCGCGACGAGATCGTCGAGCAGCACCGTGGTGGCGAGTCGTCCGACGTCGTCGCACACCCCGACGTCGATCCGTCGCCCCTCACCGAGGCGCCGTCCGGCGCACCCGAGCAGGAGACCGAACGCGAAGATGGCGCCCTTGTGGGTGTTGACCCCGTCGGTCGCATCGAACATCACCTGCTCGAGGGTGCGCCCCACGGCCCGCAGATCGGCGAGGAACCTCGCGTCGTCATCGTCATCGTCATCGTCGCCGTGGCCATCGCCCTGGCCGAGACCAGGGCGGCTGCCGGTGCCGTTTCCGTTCGCGTGCTGCGCCCCCACCAGGGCGAACTCCACCCACCACGGGCCGAGGGCGTCGGCACTCGCGGTGAGGGTCCGCAGGTCCATGTCGATGTGCGCGCCGTCGTTGCGGTGGTCGACGAGGCCGGGTTTGGGGGTGAGGCGGGCCTCGATGCGCAGGGCCGAGTCGACGAGCCGAGCAAGTCGGTCGAGGTCGGCGTTGACGGAGCGCGACACGACGCGGCCGTTCATTCCAGCACCGCGGCGATGGCCGAGGCGAGGGTCGGGAGGTCGTGGGCCCGGGAACGGGCGCACGGGGCGGCGGGCCCGTCACACACGAGGCAGCGGCGCGGCGGTGAACCGACGTCCGTTCGGGCGAGTGGGCGCCCGTCGACGACCACGTCGAGGTCGAACAGCCGGCCCCACGGGTGGGCGTCCTCGACGGTGACGAGACGCCGCTTGACCTCGGGTGGGGGGAGAGCGAGCACGAGGTACCCCTGCGGTCCGGCCAGGGACTCGTGGGCCTCGCGGTGCCGGAGAGCCTCGGGGTCGAACGCTGCCGCGGCAGCCTCCATGGCCGCCGCGAACACCGTCGGTGCCCAGGGCGGGTTCTTGTCCGGGCCCGGCGCGACCAGCGTGAGGCTCACGACCGAGGCGACGGGCGGACCGCCGTCAGCGGCACCGTCAGCACCGAACTCCCCGGCCAGCGTGCGCTGGCGGGCGGCCCGGGCGTCACGCGCGGCGAGCACGTCGCCGAGTCCGGCCGCACCGGTGGGGGGTCCGCCGACCCGGCCATCATCGAGCCCGACCCCCGGGGCGACGCCGTCGGGTGTGGTGTCCGGCCCGGCGAGATCCGCGGTGTCGGAGACGTCGGTGAGCGGAGGGGGGTGGGGATTCTCCTCGAGTGCGGTGCTCATCGGACCGTCCCTCCTGCGACCTGTCGGACGACGTCGATCACGCTGCCGTCGCGGTAGCGGATGAGGCCGACGATCCGGTCGTCGAATTCGATGGGGGCGGGCACCCCGGCGATGGCCGTGGCGCGGGCGTGGAGTTCCTCGATGGTCGTGACGGGCAGTCCGGCGGCGAGGAGTCGTTCGCGCACCTCGGGTCGGGAGGGGTGGACCGCGATGCCGTGGTCGGTGACGAGGACGCCGACGTTCTCGCCCGGGGTGACGAGCGTGGTCACCCGCGGCACGACGGTGGGGATTCGGCCACGGATGAGCGGGCCGACGATGATCGACAGGTTGGCCCCCGCCGCGGTGTCGCAGTGCCCGCCGGAGGCGCCCATCATCACGCCGTCCGAACCGGTGACGACGTTGACGTTGAAGTCGAGGTCGATCTCGAGGGCCGAGAGGATGACGAGGTCGAGCGCGTCGACGGCCGCCCCCTTGCCGAGGGGGCTCGCGTACTCGTCGGCCGAGATCTCACGGTGCCGCGGGTTCTCGGCGAGGGATCGTGCGGCGACGGTGTCGAAGCTCTGCACGTCGAGGATCCTCTCGATGAGTCCCTTCTCGTGCAGGTCGACGATCCCCGCGGTGATGCCGCCGAGGGCGAACCCGGCCGTGACGCCACGGCGCCGAAGGCGCGATTCGAGGAACCTCGTGGCGGCCGTGGCGCTGGCGCCGGAGCCTGTCTGCATCGAGAACCCGTCGGTGAAGTATCCGGAATGCTCGATGACGTCGGCGGCGTGGCGGGCGATGAGCAGCTCGCGGGGGTTGCTCGTGATGCGGGCGGCGCCGACGCTGATCTTCGCGGGGTCGCCGATCGTGTCGACGGTGACGATCATGTCGACCTGGTCCTGCGTGAGGCTCGCGGGCAGGTGGGGGTAGTCGGCGATCTCCTCCGTGAGCAGGACGACGCACCCGGCACGCCCGGCGTCGACCTTCGCGTAACCGAGTGAGCCGCAGCGGGACCGCCCGGTGACGCCGTCGGCGTTGCCCATCACGTCGCACGCGGGAACGCCGAGGAACGCGACATCGACCTGCAGTTCGCCCGCCTGCATGAGGGCGACGCGGCCGCCGTGGCTGTGGATGTTGATCGGCTCGTCCATGAGCCCTGCGGAGATCTGCCGCGCGAGCTCGCCGCGCATGCCGGAGGTGTAGATCCGGGCGATGACCCCGTTGCGGATGTGCTCGACGAGGCCTGCGTGGCAGGAGTTGAGTGAGCTTCCGGCGAGCGTGAGGTCCTTGAACCCCATGCGCGCGAGGGTGTCGAGGGTGAGGAGCAGGCACGCATCGCCCTCGCGGAAGTGGTGGTGGAAGGAGATCGTGCCGCCGTCGACGAGCCCGGACTCGGCGATCGCGGCCTCGAGGGAGTCGCGGACCTTGCGGGAGCGCTTCGTGGCGGGGTCGGTGAGATGAGGCGTCGCAGCCGCCCAGCCCTCGAAGAGCCGGTGTCCACCGAGCGCCGTGCGGTCGGCCTCGCCGAGGCCTGCGAGTCTGTCCCGACTGCTCGACCCCTGCCCGCGTCCACGCATGCCGGAGGACAGGGTGCTGGTGGCGGTCATGGACGAACCCCTTCCGGTCGGGACGAACTCGTCGGCGCTCCGGCCCCCGCGGACGCTCGTGTCCTCACACTCGTCGTCACCCCTCCAGATTCACGCCGCACCCCGGAGGACGCGGCGTAGCGCAGGGTGCGGCGGGCGGCCTCGATGATCGGAGCGTCGATCATCTTGCCGCCCAGGGAGACGACGCCGAGGCCGTCCTCGGCGGCGCGCTCCGCGGCCTGGACGACGAGTCGGGCGTGGTCGAGTTCGTCCTGGGTCGGCGCGTAGGCGTTGTGGAGCAGGTCGATCTGGCGTGGATTGACCAGCGACTTCCCGTCGAAGCCGAGGCGCCGGATCGTCTCGACCTCCGCGAGGAACCCGGCCTCGTCGTCCACATCGGAGAACACGACGTCGTAGGCGGCGATGCCGGCGACGCGCGCGGCGTGCAGCACGGCGCACCGGGCGTAGAACAGCTCGGACCCGTCGCCGCGCGTGGTCCGCATGTCGATGACGTAGTCGAACCCGGCGAGCGCGATCGAGACGAGGCGGGGGCTGGCGGTGGCGATCGCGACGGCGTTGACGACTCCTGCGGCCGACTCGATCGCGGCCATGAGCCTCGTGGATCCGACCTCGCGCCCGCATGCCCGCTCGATCTCCTCGACGGCGGTATCGAGTTCGGTGATGTCCGCGGCGGTCTGGGTCTTGGGGAGGCGGATGACGTCGGCCCCGGCCCGCACGGCGGCCTCGAGGTCGGGGCGCCCGAAGGGGGTGTCGAGGGGGTTGATGCGGACGACGGTCTCGACGCCGTCGTAGAGACCGCTGCGGAGGGTCTGCATGACGAGCAGCCGCGCGGAGTCCTTCTCGCGGAGGGCGACGCCGTCCTCGAGGTCGAACATGATCGCGTCGGCGCCGTAGATGTACGCGGTCGAGAGCATCGCCGCGTTGGAGCCGGGGATGAACAACATGCTGCGGTGCGGCATCTGCTCGGCGTGGGCGTCGGCGTCGAGGGTGCCCAGCATGTCCGGGTGGGGGTGGTGCGCGCTCGCGCCGGGCTGTGACACGCCTTGCAGCACAGGGTGATCGGAGGATGATCCGGGGAGGGTGGTCACAGTGCGCTCCAGTCCAACGGCTCGTCGCAGGCACGCGCGACGGCGGCCTGCACCCGGGCGCGGAGCGTGCAGTCGAGCGCACCCTTGTCCTCGACGACGACGCGTCCGCTCTCCACGGCCAGGGCGTCGAGGGTCTCGGCGACGACGGCGCGGATCTGGGCGCCGAACTGCGCCTCGACGGTCGAGACGACCGTGACCTCCAGGGTCGGAAGCGGTGACACCCGCACGACGGCATCGCTGGATTCCAGTGTGCCCGCGAGGGAGTCGTGAACGATGTGCATCACGCACCTCCACTGGTGGGGGAGTGGACGAGGGTCCGGGTCGTGGTCGCGGGTGCGTCGCCCGCGGCCAGGAGGCGGAACGTCGGCAGGGGGACCAGGTCGCGCAGACCCTCGAGGTCGCCGGCGGCGTAGCGTCGTCGGACCTCGGTGGCCGAGACCGCCGCGCCGCCGCGTTCCAGCCGAGGGACCTCCACGACCTCGACCGGGGGTGCGGGCAGATCGCGTCGTTCGAGCCAGTAGTGCATGTCGGCGTTGTACTGCCGCGTCACTGCGCAGAACGGCTCGGTGCCCACGTAGCGGTGCGTGATGCCGAGGGCCGGGGCGATGTGCTGACGGAAGATGAGCAGATCGACGGCGGTGGCCGCGAGGTCGACGATGCCGCGGTCCTTGAGGAAGTACGTGGGGAACGTCGCCTTGCTCACGACGTACCGGGTGCCGGGGTGGACGTGGATGCGGTCGCGCAGATCCATCTCGGCGACCCCCGCACGCACCAGGGCGATCCGCTGGTCGAAGGAGAAGGCCGACGCGTCCTCGCCGACGACGAAGACGTGGAGGTAGTCGCACTCCGCCGCGGCGACGGTGAGCAGGTGCCGGTGCCCGAGCGTGAACGGGTTGGCGTTGAGGACGACGGCGCCGACGCGCTCCCGTTCCCGCCGGTAGTGGCGGAGCTCCTCGGCGTAGGCGTGGACGCCGCGGGGCGTGTTCTCCATCATGAGGACCTGGTCCGGCACCGTGACCACGGGGTGGAACCCGCACGCGCGGAACGCCGCCTCGTTGCGGGGGGAGGTGTAGAGGAACAGGTGCGGCCGACCCCGGTCGAGGGCGAGGAACGACACCTCGAGCATGAGCCGCGGAAGGAGGTCGCGTCCCTGCATCTCCTCGTCCACGGCGACGCACTTGACGACGCTGCCGGTGAGCCCGGCGCAGCCGAGCAACCGGCCGTAGTGGCGTGCGGTGACGACGACTTCGAGCGTCGTGTCGAGGTCGAGGGAGTGGGCCGCGAGGAAGCGGCGGATCTCCTCCATCTCCTCGGGATGGGCGGTGGGGATCATCGCGGAGAGGTCGATCTCGTCGAGCACGACGCCCACTCCTTCGTAGGTCCGACACGCGTGGGGACGGCGCCGGCGACCCCCGTCGGGCCGGTGCCACCTGGTGTGTTCAGCCTAGACGCGCCCCTTCGACCGCATCCGGTGTTTCCCGAGATCGAGGGCGGCCTCGCGGCTCAACCGGACCACGGCGACGGCCCGCGACCGGCGCCTCGCCCGGTGGGGCGGCGCGGGTCACGGGCCGTCGTGAGGTGGGTCGTCGCGGTCTCGACATCGACCGCGATCCCGTGGCGCGAGGCACGCGGGCCTGCGGGGCCGACCGAGGTGTCAGGCGACCTCGGTCTCGACGGCGGCATCGAGCCGCTCGAGGCCGGTCATCTCGGCGAGGAGGCCGGTGAGCTCGGCGAGCTGGTCGTCGTCCCAGGGCGTGAAGACGGCCTCGACGACGTCGACGGCGGTCGTCATTCCCTGGAGCGCGACGTGGAGTTCGTCTGCATGGACGGTGCTGGTGCTCATGGTGATTCCCCGATCTGTCCGCCCGGCCCCCCGCCGGGGCGTCGACTGGTTGCCGACACCTGCCTATCGGCGGGGTGGGCAGGCGTCCAAGTAAGAATTCGAGAAACTTGACGGGCGTCCTGGTCGGGTGTGTGGGTCGCCGGCGAACGGAGTTGTCTCCTGGGCTATTCGGCCCAGCGGGCCGGGTGGCATCCGCGCAGGTCATCGGCCGGACGATGTTCGCCTGATGAAACGCCGTGCAACTCATACGTTTTCGCCGAGATGCAACGCCTGTTCTCTTGGACGTCCAAGATGTTCGCATGGTGAGACGCACCGAGGAGGTCGGCGGCCGGTGTCAGCACGTCGGCGGCGTCGTGGGCGGCTGAACAGCCCCGAAATCGGCGCCGATGACGAGATCGACGGTCGTCCCCTCGCGGGGGATCTCGTGGAGGACGACGCCGCGGATCCGGCGGGCGAGCACCGTCGCGCCGACCTTCCCCGCCGGTCCGTAGCGGATCTCGGCGGGGGAGGTGATGACCGTGCCGCTCGGCGCGTTCGTCGCCTGGCCCACCTCGAAGCGCTGGGCGCGCAGGGTGTCGGCGGTGAGGCCGGCGAGTCCGGCGCGCTCGGTCGCGTTGTAGACGTCGACCGTGATGCCGGCAGGAGGCTCCGGGCAGGCCGATGCGGTCGACGAGCCGGCCGGGGGCGTCGGTGGCGCGGAGGGTGCCGGCTTCTCGGGCCTGAGCAGGCCCCACAGGAGCGTGCCGAGCAGCAGGGCGCCGAGGGCGAGGAGGACGAGAAGCACGGCCCGGCGACGACGGCGCTGGGCCGTCGGCATGCCCGCCTCGTACATGTCCTTCACGGATCCTCCTCGCGTGCAAGCGCCCTCAGGCGCCTGCGTGACGATGCCGGTGGCGTTCACCGGCCACGTCGTCCTCCCCGTCGATCGTCCCACGGCCCTCGGGGCGTCGGCGCCTCGAACACGGCTGATGAGAGGGTTCAAGCGGCGGGTCGGCGCCCGTAGGCTTCGCGTCGTGAGTACCGAGCAGCTCGACGCCATCCGCTCCGGCTACGCCGCCTCCGGGCCGGTGATCCGCCTCGGAGCCGCGGTCTCCGGCGAGGCGACCGCGCCCACGCCGCACGCCGACGTCCCGGTGACCCTCCCGTTGTCGGTGATGAACCGGCACGGCCTCATCGCGGGGGCGACGGGCACCGGCAAGACGAAGACCCTGCAGCTCATGGCGGAGCAACTCGCCACGAACGGGGTGCCGGTGTTCCTCGCCGACCTCAAGGGCGACCTCTCGGGACTCGGCGTGCCGGGGGAGGGTGGGGAGAAGACGCTCGCCCGCGCCGGTGAGGTGGGGCAGGCCTGGCAGGCCCAGGGTTTCCCCGTCGAGTTCTTCAGCCTCGGCGGGCGCGGCACCGGCGTCCCCATGCGGGCGACGATCACCGACTTCGGGCCGATGCTCCTCTCGAAGGTGCTGGGCCTCAACGCGACCCAGACCTCCAGCCTCGGCCTCGTCTTCCACTACGCCGACAAGCGCGGTCTGCCGTTGCTCGACCTCAAGGATCTGCAGGCCGTCGTCCGCCACCTCACCTCCGAGGAGGGCAAGGGCGACCTCAAGGAGCTTGGCGGCCTGTCGAGCGCGACGGCCGGGGTGATCCTGCGGTCGCTCGTCGCGTTCTCCGACCAGGGCGCGGATGTCTTCTTCGGTGAGCCCGCGTTCGACACCGACCACCTCCTCCGCACCGCCTCCGATGGGCGCGGGATCATCTCGTGCCTCGAGCTCCCGGCCGTGCAGGACCGGCCGGCGCTGTTCTCGACGTTCCTCATGTGGCTGCTCGCCGACCTCTTCGCCGACCTCCCTGAGGTGGGCGACGTCGCCGCGCCCCGACTCGTGTTCTTCTTCGACGAGGCGCACCTGCTCTTCGACGACGCGAGTAAGGAGTTCGTCGACCAGATCGAGCAGACCGTCCGCCTCATCCGCTCGAAGGGTGTCGGCATCTTCTTCGTCACCCAGACGCCGAAGGACGTGCCGACGGGTGTGCTCGGGCAGCTCGGCAACCGGGTGCAGCACGCCTTGCGCGCGTTCACCCCGGAGGACGAGAAGGCCCTGCGTGCCACCGTGAAGACGTTCCCCAAGAGCGACTACGACCTCGGCGAGCTGCTGCAGAGTCTCGGGATCGGCGAGGCCGTCGTCACGGTGCTCTCGGAGCGCGGTGCCCCGACCCCGGTCGCGTGGACCCGGATGTGCGCGCCGCAGTCGCTCATGGGGCCGATGCCGCCGGAGCAGATGACGCAGGCCGTCACCGCCTCACCGCTGTCGGCGACGTACGGCCAGGCCGTGGACCGGGAGTCGGCGTACGAGATGCTCGCTGCGCGCGTGGCCGGCGCGGGAGACGCCGCCGAGGCACCGGTGTCGACCACGACCCCGCCGCCCGCCCCGCCCTCGAGCGGTGGCCCCCAGCCCATCCCGATCCCGCAGGATGACTCCCGCCCCCGCCGCACGCCCGCGACGAAGGACGAGCCCGGGGTGTTCGAGCAGGTCATGGACAACCCGATGATGCGCTCGATGCTCCGCTCGGCCGGCACCACCCTCGGCCGTGAGATCACCCGCAGCCTCTTCGGCACGGCCCGACGGCGCCGCTGACGGCGGGAGAGCGGCCGGGGTCTCCGCCCTTCCGTCGTACACCGATGCGGGGCGCCCGAGTCGCGCCGGGCAGAACCGCTGGTCGGGGGCCGAGGACGACGAGCCGGCCCGCCTCCGCGGCATCGGTGTACGACGGAAGGGCGCTCGTAGCCGAAACGGGCCGCCTCGTCGGCGACGTCGCGCCGCAGGCGGGGGCTTGTGCGCGCGAAGTCGGCCCGTCCGCGAGGACCGGGCTCACAGCCCCCATTCGGCATCGTCGAAGACGACCGAGGAGACCTTGCCCTTCGCCGGGATCTCGAAGAGGATCCACCCGGCGACGGTGCCTCCGGGCTTGAGGTCGATGTTCATCGGAAGGGCCTCGTCGAGCGCGGTTTCACCGAGCGGATCGGCGTCGTACGCCTGACCCTGCGCGGTGTACACCTTCGCCCCGAACCAGCTCACGTTCTCGTACGTCTCCTTGCCCACGTTCTTGATGGTGACGCGCGCCGCGACGTACTTGTTGCCGGCGTCCGGCGTGACGAATTCGTTCGTCGACGTGACGGAGGACTTCACGTCCGTCACCGTGACGGAGGCGCGTCCGCGCCCCCCGAAATCGTCGATCACCACTGCCTTGCCGACGGCGACCGTCTTGTCACTGCTCGAGACATCGGCGCCGGCGGGTTGATCCTTCGCCCCGGTCACGTCCTCCGCGGAACTGTTGGTCGTCCCGGTCTGCGGGGAGGAGTCCGATGCGGCGACGACACCGACGACCACCCAGAGGAGGCAGGCGAGCAACGCGAGGATGGAGAGCACGAGACCGGCGATGGCAGAGCCCCGATTGGTGGCGCGGCCGGCGTTCGCCCTCATGAGCCCGGGGATGGACAACCCCAACCCGATGAGCGCCAGGGGAGCTCCGAGCAATCCCAGGACGGGGACGGCGCAGATGACCGCGGCCAGGATGCCGACGATGAGCGCGGCGGTGCCGAGACCGTTCTCGGGGGCGGCGATGCGGGCGGGTGCAGTGGTCATGGTCGTCCTCCGTGGGATGTGCCGAATCGTCGGCCTGTTCATGTGCCAGTCTCACCGGTCGTGCCCGACGTGAGCACAAGCGGGGAACGTCTCGGGGTGTCGGGACCGAGTGCCCCGTGCGGGAGACGTACCGCTCGGAAGGACCGGTCAGAGAGTCCACTCGGCATCATCGAGGACGACCGAGGCGATGGTGGCGCCTGCGGGGACCTCGAAGACGAGCCAGCCGTCGATCTTGCTGCCGGGTTTGAGATCGATGGTGTCGGGGAGGGCCGGTCCCCGGGTGGAGGAGACCAGGGGGAAGCTCGGGTATCCCTGGCCCTCGCTGGTGTACACCTTGGCGCCGATTCAGCTGATGTTCTCGTAGGTGTCGCTGCCCAGGTTCTCCACGATGACGTGGGCGGCGACGTACTTGTTTCCCGGGCTCGGGGCCATCCAGGCCTCCTTGCCCTTGACGCCGGGCGCGAAGTCGTCGACGACGAAGGAGGCCTTGCCGCTGCTCAGCAGGCCGCCGACCACCAGATCCTCGCCCTTGGCGACCGTGCGTGTCGCCGACGAGCCCGTCTCCGAGTCGGTGAAGGTGCCGACGGCCAGCGGCATCACGTCCTCGGACGAGGCGCCGGTGGGGTCGATGCCCGACAACATGGCAGCGGTGAACCAGAAGATCGCGAAGCCCAGGGCGGCGACCGACAGAACCAGGCCGGCCGCCGCGATGCCGAAGTTCGAGGCATCGCCGGAGTAGGCCCGCATGACGCCGAGAACCGACAACACGAGGGCGATGAGCGCAAGGGGGACGCCGAGCAGTCCGATGAGGGGCACGGCACAGACGAGGGCGGCGAGGATCCCGAGAACCAGTCCGGCGATGCCGAGGCCGTTGTGATGGTCCTGCGGAACCACGAGGCGGCCGGCCGCGGGCCGGTGGGCGACGGTGGTCATGCTGCCTTCTTCCCTGAAGCTGTCGGCGACGAATCCGTTCGTTGCAGCCACTCCTCTGATCGGCGTCGGTGCTCGCAGGGTGAGGGTCCTGGACGACGAACCTGGACCCTCACGATCGGCGCGTTTCCCCGGAGCGCGAGGGTGGAGGATCAGACAGCGCGGCGCTGCGTGACCCGTCTGGGGGAGGATCGGGTCCATGACGCCCACCTGGTTCCGTGACGCCGTCATCTATCAGATCTACCCGCAGTCGTTCGCGGATTCGAACGGCGACGGGATCGGTGACCTCCGTGGCGTCATCGACCGGCTCGACCATCTCGCCTCCCTCGGCGTGGACGCGATCTGGTTCAACCCGTGCTTCGTGTCGCCGTTCCGGGACGCCGGGTACGACGTCGCCGACTACTTCACCGTCGCGCCGCGGTACGGCACGAACGAGGACCTCGTCGAGCTCGTCGAGGCGGCGCGGGAGCGGGGGATCAGGGTGCTGCTGGACCTCGTCGTCGGGCACACCTCGAGCGACCACCCGTGGTTCCAGGCCGAACTCGCCGCGGAGGGCCCGGCACCCGAGGGTGACCGGTTCGTGTGGTGTGCGGAGCTGCCGCACCGCTCCTCCGCGTCGACCATCCCCGGCACCCCCGGCTGGGTGCCCTCGCCGGGGCCGCGCCCGGGGTGGTATCTCCGCAACTTCTACGACTCCCAACCGGCGCTCAACTTCGGGTGGACGACCCTCCCGCCCGACCAGCCGTGGCGCGACGGCGTCGATGACCCCGGCCCCCGCCGCAACGTCGCGATGCTCCGGGAGGTCCTCGATTTCTGGCTCTCGAAGGGCGTCGCGGGGTTCCGGGTCGACATGGCGTTCTCGTTGGTCAAGGACGATGCGGGCAAGAACGCCGGGGCGGCGGCGTCGGCGGCGATCTGGCGGGAGCTGCGGGCGTGGATGGAGGGCGCCCACCCGGAGGCCGTCCTCCTCCCCGAGGGCGCCGAACCCCGCACCGGGGCACCGTTCGCCTTCGACGCCGACTTCTTCCTCGTCATCCACGAACCGCACGGCAGCCTCTTCGACAACCACGCCGCCGGGCGGTTGCCGTTCCATCCGCCGCACGAACCGTTCTTCGACGCGGCGGGTCGCGGCAGCACCGAGACGTTCCTCACCGCGTGGGAGGCGGCGCGCCGGGAGGATCCGGGACGTCCGATCGTCATGGCGACGGCGGATCACGACTTCGACCGCCTCGTGTGCGGACCCCGCACCGCCGAGCAGCTCGGCGCCGCCCTCACGTTCCTCTTCACGTGGGGGAGCGTGCCGTCGCTGTACTACGGCGACGAGATCGGGATGCGGTATCTGCCGGGTCTGCCCGACGTCGAGGGCGCGGTGTGCCACCCGGACTACAACCGGGCGGGGTGCCGGTCGCCGATGCAGTGGGACGACGGCCGGAGCGCGGGCTTCTCGAGCGCACCCCCGGAGGACCTCTACCTGCCGATCGACCCCGACCCCGCCCGCCCCACCGTCGCCGCGCAGGAGGGCGACCCGCACTCCACCCTCGCCCTCGTCCGCCGGCTCGTCGCCCTGCGCCGCCGCGTTTCGGACCTCCGCACCAGCGCCCCCACGACCGTCCTCCACCGCGGATACCCCTTCGTCTACCGCCGCGGGGAGTCGCACCTCATCGTCGTCAACCCGAGACGTGAGCCCGGCCGTGTCGTCGTCGCGGGCGCGTCCGGAGGATCGGCACTGCTCGGAGAGGGCGTGAGGATCGACGGTGACGAGGTTCGTGTCGACGGGTTCGGATACGGCGTGATCTCGCTGCGGGATTGATGGCGTCGCCGCGCGAGGCGGGTGCCAGGTCTGCTCGACCCGCTGAACGGCAACGGGTCTCTCAGCGCCCTTCGACTGACTCAGCCTGGCGAAAGCGGACATGAACACTGACGTGAGACAGTGCTGCCCCCTCTCGCCGGAGCGAGAGGGGGCAGCACTTCCGCGGCGTGACGCAGACCAGATCAATCAGACCAGATCACGCAGGGAAGGCGGTGTCCTTGACGGGGGTGACCGTCAAGATTCCCTTGGCGTCGGTTGCCGCTGCGCTCTGGCCTGTACCGACCGAGAGCGTGTAGCCAGCGGCCGGAGTGGCCACGATCGCACCGTCCGCGGGGAGGGTGAACTTGACCTCGGTGCCGTTCTTCGGGAAGGCGATGGTGGTCTTGCCGACCTTCCACGACTTGATCGCCGGGTGCGCCTTCAGCGTCACCACGCGTCCGGTGGTCACGGAGATGTTGTCCTTGACCTCCGCGACTGACAGCGCCGTGAAGGTGTAGTTGTTGGAGGTGACGGCGCCGTCTGCGAACACATATCCTGTCGCGGGCGCAGCCTTCACCGGGAGGGTGGGCGTGGCGGAGGCCTTGACGCCGATCCTCTTGACCGTACCGCTCTTGACAGCAATCGGCTTGCCGGTGCCGACGGTGAACAGAACGCCGTCCAAGCCCTTGATCTCCAGGTAGTCCTTGGTGCCCGGGCCGTCGACCCCCGTGACCAGGTTGCTGACGTTCACTGCGACGGAGCGGTCGGCCGACTGCGTGTCGAGCACCCATTCGGTGACGATCGGCTTGGTCGCGTCGAGGACAAAGCTCTCACTCTCCAGCGCGGCCTTGACCGTCGTCTTCTGGCCGGACACCGCCACCAGCTTGGCCTTCTTATCCGCCTGGTCGACAACAGTGCTGCCCACCGTGTACTTGACACCGGCGACGTAGGGAATGGAGACGTTCTTGTACAGGTTCGTCTTCTTGTCCAGCACCGCTGTCGGCGCCTTCGGCGTGACGCTCTTCGCAGGCACGTTCGTCACCTTCAGCGTGACCGGCTTGACGTCCGCGCCAAGGACATAGCCGGTGGCAGCAGTGGGCGTGAACACGACGGTCGTGGTCTTGGCGGCGGGCTGGGTGCTGAACAGGGCCTTGTTCTCGCCGGATGCGGCCACTTCACTCTCCGAGCCGACCTTCACCTTCCAGGTGACGCCGGTCGTCGCGGTCACGGTGTACGTGTCCTTAGCCCAACCGACGCCGTCGGTCACGGTGGGAGCGGTGGCACTGGTGGCAGGGGTGTCGGCAGCGAAGGCGGCCAGAGCCGGGGTGGTGAGGGCCGCGGCGAGGGCGGCGGCAACGGCGATGCTGGTGGTGCGCTTGTGGGTGCGCGTCGTGGAGGTCATGTCGATCCTTCTTTCTGGGGTATCTTCCGTGATGAGGCTGCGCTTCATGGGGATTGATGCGAGCCAACCTGCCGCCCATTCCGTGGGTGGGGTGTGCGACCGGCCAAAGACGTCCATCAGGGGCGAAGAGGGGGCGCTCTGCCGCCTGCCTCTGCGTCTCTCGCCTGACCTTTCGGCCGCACCCGGTGGATCACGCAGATGTTTGGATCACGAACTGGTAACAGCTCCTAAAGCCGTGGCCTTCATGACGATTCGCGAGGAATCGGTCCAATCTCACTGGGGGCGCGGCAATTTCGCAGCACGTGCAGTCATGACTGCGGCAAGATTGGCCGCCGAAGTTGTTCCGGGCTTTTGGCCGCTGCGCCCAGCTGTGCCGTCAATCGCCGTGGAGTCGCGCTACTTTCGCTCATCTCTGCTGCCTAAACGTCGAGACGCTCGCTCAAGGGGCGCAGTCGGCTGCCGGTGTGGAGTCCGGCGTGCCGTGTTGGTGAGTCGCCGTACGTCCAGGCGCGTCACGATTAGGGTGACGACCACTATGAGTGGGGCCCCGGCTGTGGAGGGGTCGTTGCGGCGAGCGGGGAGCCGCACGCGTGTGGGGTGCTGGGCCGCCCCCTTCATTCGGTCCGGTCGCTCTGTGAGTCGTCGGTTTTGATTTG
>NZ_DAMBGD010000017.1:0-105852 GCF_032060985.1 Mobilicoccus sp. | reverse complement strand
CGCTTCCCCAGCACGATGCTGGATTCAGCGTGTCCAAGATCAGGGGTCAAGCCCCCAGTCCGCCCTCGGACGATTGACCCCCGTCGAATACGAAGCAATCATGACCACGCCAGCCACTCAGGCTGCGTGACCCAACCTGTCACCCGATCGTGCAGCAGTCCCGACCGTGCTCGGCACGCACCGCTCGGCTGCGGATGCGACGCAAGTCCATGAGCACTACTTGAAGGGGACGGTGTTCTGCGGGCAGTGCGGGTCGCGGTTGCTGGTGTGCAACGCGAAGAGCAGTCAGGGCACGATCTACCCGTACTTCGTCTGCGCCAGCCGTCACGGTGGCAGAGGTACCTGCACCCGGCAGGCGATGCTGATCGAGCAGGTCGAACGACTCGTCGAGCGCTTCTACGTCAAGGTGCAGATCGACCCAGAAACGATCGAGGCGGTCTCGGGGATGATTCATGCCAGGTTCGACGAGATGATGGCCGAAGGAGCCGCCGAGCTCGCCGACCTCGCGTCCCGGAGAACCCAGCTCGAAGGCGAGCAGCAGAAGCTGCTCCAAGCCCACTACGCCGGGGCGATCCCGCTCGACCTCCTCAAGAGGGAGCAGGACCGGATCACCGCGTCGTTGGAGACCATCGAGCACCGGATCACCGCGCACCACGGCCACTACGCCGCTGCGCGAGAGAACCTCGACGACTCCCTGAAGCTGTTGTCCAACGCCGCCGACATCTACGAGCACGCCGACGACGCGAACCGGCGGCTCATCAATCAGGCGCTGTTCAAGGCGATCTACATCGACGAGGACAACGACGTGCGCGTCGGCTACCGGAACCCGTACGACGGGCTGAGCATCCCTGGCCTCCATGCCGACGCCCTGAGCTGGGCCGCCGAAGCGAAGAAAATGGGCCAGGTGGGAACCGCGACCAAGGGCGGACCCTTGGTCGCAAGTTCACACCTGACCCGTTTGGGGTGAGTGACGGGACTTGAACCCGCGGCCACCTGGACCACAACCAGGTGCTCTACCAGCTGAGCTACACCCACCATGGTGCGCGATCGAGGACGGGGATCCGGTCTGGACTCCCGGCGAGCGGCGCGGCGACCATCGTACCTGCTTTCCGGAGTGCTCGTGACCATCGCCTCCGGGGGCTGCCGTCGGGCGGGTCCGGTCCGGCCCGGCGCGGCGGTCACATCTTCGTGCGCAGCTCCTCGTGCCGGGCGCCGAGCTCCTTCGCCGTGGCCGAGTCGGGGCCGGGTTGGGGGACGAAGACCGCGTCGCGGTAGTAGCGGAGTTCGACGAGCGAGTCCTTGATGTCGGCGAGCGCGCGGTGGCCACCGTTCTTGCGGGGCGAGTGGTGGAAGGCCCTTGGGTACCAGCGACGCGCAAGTTCCTTGATCGACGAGACGTCGATGTTCCGGTGGTGCAGGTAGCCCGCGAGCTCCGGCATGTCGCGGGCGAGGAAGGAACGGTCCGTGCCGACCGAGTTGCCACCGAGGGGCGACTTCCCGGCCGCCGGCGCGTGCTCGCGCACGTAGGCGAGCACGGTGGCCTCCGCCTCCTCCATCGTGACCCCGTCCTCGAGCAGCGGCAGCAGGCCACTGTCCGTGTGCATGGCGCGGACGAAGTCGCCCATCTGCGCCAGCGCCTCCGCGGGCGGTCGGACGACGACGTCGATGCCCTCGCCGAGCGGGGTGAGCTCGTAATCGGTGACGAGGGCGGCGACCTCGATGAGCGCGTCGTGCTCGAGGTCGAGTCCGGTCATCTCGCAGTCGATCCAGATGATGCGGTCCTGGGAGGAATCAGTGGTCTTTGACACGCCCGCCACTCTAGGCCGCACGTGCGTGCATGCCCGACGGCACCGGCGGGTGTCGGCGTGGTCCCATAGTCTTCGCGAGCGACGCCGACAGGAGATCCGATGACTGCGATGACCACGCCACCACCCCCGCCGTGGCGCCACGTGCCGCCGAGCGGTTACGTCCCGGCGGCGGGTCCGTCGAACGCGACCCACCGCCCCGCGCTGCGGCGCTGGTTCGCCGTCGGCATCGTCCTGCTCCTTGCGCTGCTCGGGGCGGCCCTGCTCGCCTGGGCCATCGGCGCCACCGTCGGCGTCCAGGCCGCCCTGCGGGCGACCATCGTCGCGCTCATCCCGCTCACGGTCGTCGTGCCCGCGTTCCTGTGGCTCGATCGCCAGGAGGCCGAGCCGATCACGTCACTGGTCCTCGCGTTCCTCTGGGGCAGCTGCATCGCGACGGCTCTCTCGTTGCTGCTCAACGAGCTCTTCGCCGGGCTCGTCTGGGCGCTGGGCTTCGACCCCCAGGTGGTCGCGCCCGTCGTGGGTGCCCCCCTCATCGAGGAGACGACCAAGGGCCTCGGGATCCTCGTCATCCTCGCGCTCCGCCGCCGGGAGTTCGACGGCGTCCTCGACGGGATCGTGTACGCCGGCATCATCGCGGCGGGGTTCGCCTTCGGTGAGAACATCCTCTATCTGGGCCGGGCCATCGTCGAGGGTGGTCCGGAGGCGCTCGCGGTCACGTTCGTGCTGCGGGCGGTGTTCTCCCCGTTCGCCCACCCCCTGTTCACGATCTGGATCGGCGTCGGGATCGGCCTCGCGGTCGTCGGACGCACCCCGCTGCGCTTCCTCGCCCCCGTCGCGGGCTGGGTCTTCGCGATGGTGCTCCACGGATTCTGGAACGGCGCCGCATCACTGGGACTGGCCGGTTGGGTGGGCTCGTACCTCTTCATCCAGATGCCGGTGTTCCTGGGTGCTCTCGTCTTCGCCGTGTGGCTTCGCTACCGGGAGAACGCCCTCGTCGCCCGCTACCTCGTCGGCTACGCCCAGGCCGGACTGTTCGGTCGCGACGAGGTGGCCATGCTCGCCACGCCCAAGGGCCGCCGCGCCGGGCGGCGCTGGGCGGGAGAGGTCGGCGGTCGCCGGGGCAGGCGCGCCATGCGCGACTTCCAGGACGACGCCGTCGAGCTGGCCTTCCTCCGCGCCCGTCACGACCGGGGCCGTGCCGGGCCGGGCGTCGCACAGGAGGAGCGTGTGCTCGTCGACTCGTTGCTCCGCGCACGCCAGGAGTTCACCGGGACCGCCCTGCCGCGCCGCTGACATCCGCGCCGCTACCATCGTCGAGATTCCCCCACAGCCGGAGCGCTACTGCTCGAAAGGGTGCTGAATGCCCTCCTCCCTGCCGTCCGACGTGGAGAACCCTCCCCTGAGGCGCAGCTCGCTCGCACCCCCGCCGAGGACGCTCGTCGACGTGTTGCGGGAGGTCGTCGCGCAGCATCCCGAGCAACCGGCGATCGACACCGACGACGGGGTGCTCACCTACCGACAGCTGTGGGAGTCCGCCGGCGAGGTCGCGTTCTCGTTGCGCCGGGCCGGGGTGCGCACGGGCGACCGGGTCGGGATCCGCATGACGACGGGGGGCGCCGCCCTCCACGTCTCGATCGTCGGCATCCTGCGGGCGGGCGCCGCCTACGTGCCCGTCGACGCCGACGATCCGGAGGAACGTGCCACCCTCGTCTTCGGCGAGGCCGGGGTCGCGGCCGTCCTCACCGACGCGGGCGTGGCTCCGCGCGGCGAGGTGCCGGGCGACGGCGGCGAGGACGTCGAGTTCGAGCCCGATCGCTGGGAGCCCGCGCTCACCGACGATGCCTGGATCATCTTCACGTCGGGATCCACGGGCACCCCCAAGGGCGTCGCCGTCACCCACCGCAGCGCCGCGGCGTTCGTCGACGCCGAGGCCCGCCTGTTCCTCCAGGAGGCCCCACTCGGACCCGGCGACCGCGTCCTCGCCGGTCTGTCGGTCGCCTTCGACGCCTCGTGCGAGGAGATGTGGCTCGCCTGGCGTCACGGCGCCGCGCTCGTGCCCGCGCCCCGCTCGCTCGTGCGCTCGGGGGTCGACCTCGCCCCGTGGCTCGAACGGCGCGGCGTCACCGTCGTGTCCACCGTGCCGACCCTCGCCTCGCTGTGGCCGCAGGAGTGCCTCGCCGGGGTCCGTCTGCTCATCTTCGGCGGCGAGGGGCTGCCCGCCGACCTCTCCGCCCGGCTCGTCTCGCCCGAACGCGAGGTGTGGAACACCTACGGTCCCACCGAGGCCACGGTCGTCGCGTGCGCCGCCCGGATGACGGGGGAGGAGCCCGTCCGCATCGGCCTGCCGCTCGACGGGTGGGACCTCGCCGTCGTCGACGCGGACGGTCACGAGGTCGAGGACGGGCAGACCGGCGAACTCGTCATCGGGGGTGTCGGCCTCGCGCGCTACCTCGACCCCGAGAAGGACGCCGCCACCTACGCCCCGATGCTCGGGTGGGACCGCGCCTACCGCAGCGGCGACCTCGTCGTCCGCGACGACGACGGGCTCGTGTTCGCCGGGCGCGCCGACGACCAGGTCAAGGTCGGCGGCCGGCGCATCGAACTCGGTGAGATCGACGCCGCGCTCCAGAGCCTGCCCGGGGTCGCGATGGCGGCGGTCGCCGTGCGCGAGACCTCCCCGGGCGTCAGCGTGCTCGTCGGTTACCTCCTGCCCGAGAGCGGCGACGGCTACAGCGACGCCGACCTCGCCGACGCCCGCACCCGACTCGAGGACCGTCTCCCCGCGGCGATGGTGCCGCGGCTCGCCGTCGTCGACGACATGCCGACACGCACCTCGGGCAAGGTCGACCGGGACGCCCTGCCCTGGCCGCTGCCCGGCGAGGGCCCGGTCGGGGGCGGCAGCGACGGCCTCGAGGGTACGGCGGCGTGGCTGGCGCAGCAGTGGCAGGCCGTGCTCGGTGTCGACCCCGGCGCCGACGACGACTTCTTCACCCTCGGGGGCACGAGTCTCGCCGCCGCCCGGCTGGTGTCGCTGCTGCGGGCACGTTCGCCCCGGGTCACGGTCGCCGACCTCTACGACCACCCCCGGCTCGGCGCCCAGGCCGCGATGCTCGACAGCCGGCACGACGCTCCGGCGTCGCAGGCGGCCGTGTCCGACCCGCGGCCGGTGCCCTCCCCGGTGCCGATCGGCGCCCAGGTCACCCAGCTCGGAATCGACGTGGTCTGCGCGACGGTCCGCGCCGCGCGGTGGCTCGTCGTCGTGCTCACCCTCGCCACCGTTCTCCACGGCCTCGGCTGGGGCGCGATGCCGCGCACGTCGTGGGCGTTCCTCACGGTCGGCCTGCTCGTGGGATGGACTCCGGTCGGGCAGATCGGTCTCTCGGTACTCGTGAGCCGCGTGTGCCTGCGCGGGCTGCGGCCCGGCACCTACCCGCGCGCCGGTCGGGTGCACCTGTCCGTCTGGGGGTGTGAGAAGTTCGCCGAGAGCATCGGCGCGACCTCGATGATGAGCGCCCCCTGGATGCTCAACTACGCCCGGTGGCTCGGCGCCAGCGTGGGTCGCGGCGTCGACATGCATGCGGTCCCCCCGGTGACGGGCATGCTCACCCTCGGCGGCGGGGCCGCGATCGAGCCCGAGGTCGACCTCTCCGGGCACTGGGTCGAGGGCGAGGAGTTCCACGTCGGCCATGTCCGGGTCGCCTCCCACGCCTCGATCGGCGCGCGCAGCATCCTGCTGCCCGGTGCGTCGGTGGGCAAGGGGGCGGTCGTCTCGGCCGGATCGGCCGTCCACGGTCTCGTGCCCGCCGGCCAGGTGTGGGCCGGCTCACCCGCGTCCCCGTCCTCCGCGCGCAAGGTCGTGGGGGAGTGGCCCGACCACCGGCCCGTCCGTGCGCGGTGGTGGGTCGCGGTCTACGCCGTCACCGGGATCCTCCTGTCCTTCCTGCCGATCATCGGGTTCCTCCCGGCGCTGTGGCTGCTCCTGCGTCCGTCGCGGGACGTCGACGTCCTCGGCAGCGCCCTCCCCGCCACCCTCGCCCTCACCCCGCTCGCGACCATCGTCGGGATGCTCGGGTTCGCCCTCGTCGTCCTCGTCGTCGTGCGGCTGTGCGCGATCGGCGTCCGTGAAGGGCATCACGCGGTGCGCAGCCGCGTGGGGTGGCAGATCTGGATCACCGAACGCACCCTCGACATGGCGCGCACGCTGCTCTTCCCGATCTACGCGAGCCAGCTCACGCCGGGGTGGCTCCGCGCGCTCGGCGCCGACGTGGGGCGCGGGGTCGAGGCCTCGACGGTGCTCCTCCTGCCGTGCATGACGAAGATCGGCGACGGCGCGTTCCTCGCCGACGACACCCTCGTCGCGTCCTACGACCTGCGCGGTGGCTGGATGCGTGTCGGTCGTGCCCGCGTCGGCAAGCGCGCCTTCCTCGGCAACTCCGGGATGGCCGCGGCCGGTCGCAAGGTCCCCAAGGACGGGCTCGTCGCCGTCCTGTCGGCCGCCCCGCACAAGTCGAAGTCGGGCACCTCGTGGCTCGGCAGCCCACCGGTGAAGCTCCGGCGCATCGCCACCGAGAGCGTCGACGAACGCACGTACTCGCCCACGCCGATCCTGCGTGTCTACCGCGGGCTCGTCGAGGTCTGCCGCCTCGTGCCGGTGGTCTGCAGCGTCGCGCTCGGGGTGCTCGTCGCCTACGCCTTCGTCGCGCTCGCCGCGTTCGGCCTGCCCGCCGCTCTCCTGCTCGGGGGTGTCGTCGTCCTGGGCGCGGGCGCGATCGCCGCCGTCGTCACGAGCCTGGCCAAATGGCTCATCATCCGACGGATCGCGGTGTCCGAGCACCCGCTGTGGAGCGCGTTCGTGTGGCTCAACGAACTCTCCGACACGTTCGTCGAGATGCTCGCGGGCCCGTGGTTCGCCTGGGCCGCCACCGGGTCCCCGACGATCACCGTCTGGTTGCGCAGCCTCGGCGCTCGCATCGGTCGAGGCGTGTGGTGCGAGACGTACTGGCTCCCCGAGGCCGACCTCGTGCGCCTCGCCGACGGCGCGAGCGTCGGGCGCGGCTGCGTCGTCCAGACCCATCTCTTCCATGACCGGGTGATGAGCCTCGACACCGTGACCCTCGGTGTCGGTGCCACCCTGGGGCCGAACAGCGTCGTCCTCCCGGCGGCGCAGATCGGCACCGGTGCCTCGGTCGGGCCCGCGTCTCTCGTCCTGAGGGGGGAGGACGTCCCGGACGGGACCCGGTGGGTCGGCAACCCCATCGCGCCGTGGGACAGTGACGACCATGCCTGACCTGTCCCTGCCCGGCCCCCTCGACCGTCTCGCCGCCGCCCTCACCCCAGGGCCGGCGGACTACGTCTCCGATCAGGGCAGCGACGTCTACGACGTCACCCACTACGACCTCGATCTCGACTACACGGTGCGGACGAACCGTCTCGTCGCCACGGCGCGCATCACCGTCGTCCTGCGCGAGGCGGCCAAGCAGCTCGACTTCGACCTCGACGGGCTCACCGTCTCGGACGTGCGCGTCGACGGGGAGTCCGTGCGCCGGTGGCGCACGCGCGGCGCCAAGCTCATCGTCCCGCTGCCCGGCGAGACCGGGGCGCGGCGTCGGTTGCAGGTGGTCGTCTCCTACGGTGGCCGGCCAGGTCCCCGGACGGGTCCGTGGGGTGAGGTCGGGTTCGAGGAGCTCACCGACGGCGCCCTCGTCGCGGCCCAACCCGACGGCGCGCCCACGTGGTTCCCCTGCAACGACCGGCCCTCCTCCCGCGCCACCTACCGCATCTCGGTGACGACGGAGTCGGCCTACACCGTCGTCGCCAACGGTGAGCTCGTGTCGCAGCGACGCTCCTCGAGCCGCACGACCACCGTCTTCGACAACCCCACCCCCACGGCGCCGTACCTCGCGACGATCCAGGTGGGGCGGTACGGCGCGGTCGAGCCCGAGGGTCTCGCCCGCGGTGACGTGCCGCAGCGGATCTACGTCCCCGACCGGCTGCGTCGCCGCGCGGCCCACGACTTCGGCCGGCAGACCGAGATGATGCGGTTGTTCGTCGACCGATTCGGTCCCTACCCGTTCTCGCGCTACGACGTCGTCGTCACCGACGACTCGCTCGAGATCCCGCTCGAGGCCCAGACCGTGTCGATCTTCGGCGCCAACCACGTCGACGGCCGTCGGCACAGCGAACGTCTCGTCGCGCACGAACTCGCCCACCAGTGGTTCGGCAACGCGGTCGGGCTCGCGCGGTGGCGCGACATCTGGCTCAACGAGGGCTTCGCCTGCTACTCGGAGTGGGTGTGGTGGGACCACCTCGGCTCGCGTCGGCTGCGCGCCACGGCGGAACGCCACCACGCCGCCCTGCGGGACGAGCCCCAGGACATCCGCGTCGCCGACCCCGGAGCGGAGCGGATGTTCGACGACCGCGTCTACAAGCGCGGTGCCCTCGCCCTGCACGCCGTCTCCTGCGCCGTGGGCCCCGAGGCGTTCGACGCGATCGTCCGCTCATGGGTGGCTCGGCACCTCGACACCGTGGTCACGACCGACGACTTCCGCGCCCACCTCGCCGCGGCCCAGCCGGGCCTCGAGGACGTCCTGTCACCGTGGATCGACGAGGAGGACCTGCCCGACCTGCCGCCGACGCCGCCCGCTCCGCGACGACGCCGGTCCTGAGGAGGGCCCCCCTCGCTCCCGGCCCGGCCCGAGACCGGCTCGGGTGTCGCGGCGTCGCCTGGGTCAGTCGTGGTTGCGCCCGCCCGGCACCGCCTGCACCGAGACGGCGTCGGGGGTGTCGACCTCGTGCAGGTGGACCCGGAGTTCCACGTCGCCGGCGACGGCGACGGCGGCGGCGTAGCGTCCGCGCACGGGCAGATCGGCCATCGAGACGGTGGGGCGGGGGATGTCGTCGTCGGTCCAGTCCAGCAGGGCGGCCGGGCGGTCGGGCGCCGAGACGCGCAGGTGACGAGCATCGACGCGTAGTCCGTGCCCGGTGGCCTTGAGGACGGCCTCCTTGCGGCACCACCACACCGCGCGCGCGACCTCACGCTCGGACACGTCGAACTCGAGCAGCTCCCGGGCCTCCTCGGAGGTCAGGGCGACGCTGGCGAACCCGGCGAAACTCGTCGCGTCCCAGCGTTCGACATCGACGCCGACCGCGTGGTGGGGGGAGAGGGCGAGCACGATGCGCCCGTCGGTGTGGGAGAGGTTGACGTGGGGTGTGCCCGGGTCCGCGGCCAACGTGCCGTCCTCACCGGGTTCGACCCCCGGCGGGAGGAGCCGGGGCTTGCCGTGCGGGCCGCGGCACAGGACGCACCTCCGGTGGAAGCGTTGCGCGCTCTCGGGGATGCCGGTGTGCTGCGCGAGGGCGTAGCGGAGCAGGGCGTGTGCGCTGACGTACCGGGCGTGATCGCGCGGGCGGCGCAGCGTGGCGAGGGAGGTCCGTTCGTCGTCGTCGAGGAGATGAACGGACTCCGGCGCGAAGGTGGGTCGCGCGGAGTACACGTGCACCTCGGCAACTCGACGCGGCTCGTTCACGTCCACAACCCTAGTGGCCGAGGGTGGGGGTGACACGAATCACGTGGGTCCGTCCGGTGGACGGACCCACGTGATCTCTCGCGAACGGCAGGGCGTCAGCCGGTGAGATGCCTGTCTCAGCCCTCGTACGGCGCGATGGGGATGTGCGGGTACTGCGGCGGGCTGTAGTTCTCGGTGGCGTAGGCGTGGATCTTGCCGAGGACCCGCGGTGCGATGTCGCCACGCCAGTGACCGCCGGCGAAGACGCCGTAGTGTCCGGCGCCCTCCTGCTCGTAGAACGACACGTCGTCCGAGCCGGTGAACTTCGCGAGGAAGTCACGGGTCTGGCCGGGCGCCGAGATGTCGTCGTTCGAGCCCTCGATGCCGATGATCGGGCACGTGATCGCCTCGGGTCGCACCAGCCGACCGCCGTACTCCATCGTGCCCGCGGCGAGCTGCTTCTCGATGAACACCCGCTTGACGGTGTCGGCGTAGAACTCGGCGGTGAGGTCGGCGACGGCGAAGTACTCCCGGTAGAAGCGCTCGATGCGCTCGATCTCGGGGTGGGTGTCGTCGGCGACCTGGTAGCGGTACAGGTCGCGGTGGGAGGAGAAGTGGTTCTGCGGGTTCATGGCGATGAACGACATGAGCTGCACGTAGCCCGGGTAGACCCGGCGACCGTTGGGGGCGCGGGCGATGAAGGTCTGCAGATAGGTCGGCAGATGCATGCGGTCGGCGAGCTCGGTGACGTCGGTGGGCGCCGCCGCGGGGTCGAGCGGACCGGCCATGACCGTGAGCGTCGCCGGCTGCGTCGCGGGGTCGTCCTCGGCGAGGCGGGAGATCGCCATGACCGAGGGCACCGTGGACTGACAGATCGCGAGGACGTTCGTCCTCGGCCCGAGCATGGTGACGAAGTGACGGACGTCGTCGGCGTACGTGTCGAGGTCGAACGTGCCCTCCTCGGGGGCGACCTCGCGGGCGCTGATCCAGTCGGTGATGTAGACCTCGGCCTCGGGGAGGAGGCGTTCCACGGTGGGTCGGAGCAGGGTCGCGTAGTGGCCCGACTGAGGGGCGATGAGCAGGACGATCGGGTCCTTGCGGTCGGTGTCCCGGTCGAAGTGGATGAGGTTGCAGAACGGCCGCGCCTCGACGATGCGCTCGGTGACGGCGACCTCCTTGCCGTCGATGCGCGTCGTGTCGAGGCCGAACTCCGGCTTCGTGTACTCGCGGGTGAGCTGGTCCATGAGCGAGACGTTCGCGTCGGCGATCCGCCCGAGCCAGCTGGAGAACTGCTGTACCGGCAACGGCTGGCCGTAGAGGCGCCCGAGGTCGCGCTGGACCCGCAGCCAGTCCCGCTGGAGGCCCACCCCCACCGAGGCGAACGACATCATCAACGTGCCGATGTAGTGGGTGGGCTCGAGCCACGGGTTGTACGGGCCCGAGTAGCGGTCCGTGGCGCCCCAGAGCGTGGCGGATGCGTCGCGCGTGAGACCCAGGCCCTCGCCTGCTGTGCGGTCGGTGGTGGTCATCGCAGTGCTCCTCGGTGCTGAGTCCGATACCCCTTCGTATCGGCCGGAGACGGCCCCGCCCAACGGAACTCGGCCGAGAGTTCTGCCACGGCCGGGTGAGCTCTGAAGCGGCTGGGTGGAGGTCCACCGGATGCTTCATGGTGCACCCGCCGCGCCCTGACGCAAGCGAAAGGTCGCTGTGATGCTCGACCGTTGCGGTGAACGGCGCTCTTGGGCCGTCCACCGTGACGTCACCGGCCGTTCCTCCGTCCCCGGTTAGACTGCGAGACGCGTTGCCCCCGTAGCTCAGCTGGATAGAGCAAGAGCCTTCTAATCTCTAGGTCGCAGGTTCGAGTCCTGCCGGGGGCGCAATCCGTTGGCAGCATCTACGCAGGTCAGGCGCCCATCACGGGCGCGGAGGGCCCCACGTGGATCGCGCGTCATCGCGCCCAAACGTGTGGTGGACGTGGACACGAGATGGATCCGACCTGCACGTGTGCCCCGGCCCCGGATGCTGGTGGACACGGGATGGACACGGCGGTCACGACGAAAGCGCCCCCCGCCTCGAGGTGAGGCAGGGGCCGCTCGTGGTCCAGCGGCAGGGGGAGTCAGGTGCGGTGGCCGCCCACAGGATCTGTGCGGCGACGATGCGGTGCGCACGTGATCAGGAGGCGGTGGCGCGGGTGCTGCGTGAGGTGGGGTGGCCGCGAGATGCATCCGGCTCCCGCGCCAGGACCTTGGTCCCTCGGGTTCGAACCTGGACGAGCGATCATCCACGCCTCAGGCAGGGGCCCCGGCACCTGCGGTCACAGGCCGGTGGCGTGGCCGACCACGAGGGAGCCGACATGAATCACCGTACCGTCGTGGCGTTCCTCGAGGCCGGCACGATCGCATCCCTGCTCAGCGGGTGCGGAGGGCAGACCGACGCGCCGTCACAGGCGACCCCGACGACGAGCCCGACCCGCTACGAGAGCGTGGCCGCACTCAAGGACGCCGCCGTCGCGGCCGGGCACCCCTGCCCCAACTGAGAGCAGGACAACGTGGTCGACGGCGCCAAGGAGTCGGGCACCTGCAGCGATGCGGACGTGTTCATGCTCTTCGACGATCCCAACGATCTCGAGCGGAAGGCGACCTTCCTCACGGAGTTCGGTTCGAACTTCCTGCTCGGGGAGAACTGGCTCATCAACACGAAGGACCCGGCGGCCTTGCAGGCGGCCCTCGGTGGCGCCGCCCGCACCGCTTCCCCGACGCCCACGCCCACGACCGCGGCCGCGGCCACCGAGGCCGTACCGAACCTGACCCCCGACGACATCCAGCTCGAGGTGTTCGTGACGGAGAAGAAGTGCTTCGGCTCCGCCGGGTGCAACGTCAGCTACGAGATCAAGCCCACGGTGTCGTCCATGCCCACCATGCCGATCCGCATCACCTACACCGTCGAGGGCCTGGAGGATGAGCAGATCGACTCGGCGACCTTGACCCCTGAGGGCAGGATGAACTACGAGCCGGGCAGCGGGCAGACCAAGTCCTCGAAGGCGAAGCTCACCGCGAAGGTGACCGATGTGCGTCCTGCGTGAGACGTGAGGCCTCAGGACGCGTGGACCACGCGCTAGAGCTGTCGGCGCACCGTCGAGTCGACGAGACACCGCCGTCTCTGGGCGCACACCGCCTGCCGGAGGTGCATCCGCGGAGCGCCGGCGGCATCCCCGTGTTGGCGGTGCCTCGCGGCCCCTGCCCGTACCGGGTGACCGGTCGACCGAGGCCGGTCACCTGCGTCGGTGCCGCAGTGGCGGCGAGCGGGTCGCGCGTTCGGCGCGGCGCGAGGCGTGGGCGGGGTCAGCCCTTGAGGAAGCCCGCGCTGCGGAGGAGTTGCTCGGCGTAGGCGTCGCAGGAGCCGGTGCGCAGGTAGCGCGCGCGCTCGGCGAAGAGCCAGGCCTGGGGATCGGTGCGGCGCAGGATGCCGACGACGGCGTGTCCCTGTCGAGCCGCGGCGTCGATGACGAGGTCGCCCGTGCCGATCGGATGCGCACCGGGACCGGAGCGCTCCTCGATGCGCGCTGCGTCGGTGGGCCGGTGGCTGGTGAGGGTGCTCATGGTGGTCCTTGAGTGGTCCGGATGCCGTCCTGGCGGTGCCCTGCGTGCGGGCCGTCCTGATGCCTTCCGATCGGATCCGCCGGCCTCGACGTGAGCGTTCCGCGCCGGGAGGTCTCGATGTGGTCTCGGCGTGGCGGACCGACGGTGTCGTCCCACGCCCACGCCGGCGCCCGCAGGTCTGCGCCCGCACCCGCCCGCTCCGCACCCGCCGGGTGACGGGTCCGGGCCGCCTGGACACCTCCGGCGGGAGCGCATCCATGCCGGTCACCGCCCTCCCGGCCCGCCCGTCGAGGGGCGAGGTCGGTCCCCGCGCCGGTACCGTGGTGGAGCCACAGAGAAAGGGCGGACGGTGACCGACGACTACACGCACGACGCGACGTCCCCGCAGCACGACGGCCCCGGGGTCGACCGGGCCGCGCCGAGCACCGGCGGACGCGACGCCGACCCCGCCGACCGGGTGGGAGTCTCGTCCTCCGGCGGCAGCACCGCCCTCGACGCGACGCGCACCCAGCTCGTCCACGACGACGCCGTCCAGGGCGAGATCGTCGAGGCCGAGATCGTGGACGCCGACGCGGTGGACGAGGTCGCCGTCCTCTACTCGGCGGTGACGGGTCTGCGCGACGAGGTCGCCGCCTCCCACCTGCCGCTACAGACCGCCGACGCCGAGGCGGCCCGTCGCGGGCGGGGGGAGATGCTCGACCAGTTCGACGACTACATCCTCCCGCGCCTCGCCGACATCGACGCGCCCCTGCTCGCGGTCGTCGGCGGATCGACCGGGGCGGGCAAGTCGACCCTCGTCAACACGCTCGCCCGTCGCGTGGTCACGCGCAGTGGGGTGCTGCGCCCCACGACCCGCGCCTGCGTCCTCGTCCACCACCCCGACGACGCCGGCTGGTTCACCACCCCACGCGTCCTGCCCAACCTCACCCGCCTGAGTGGTGCGGTCGACAACGACGACCCCGCTGCGCTGCGCCTCGCGGCCGCGGACGGGCTCCCCGCCGGCATCGCGCTGCTCGACGCCCCCGACATCGACTCCGTCGTCGCGAGCAACCGCGACCTCGCCCGTCAGCTCCTCGGCGCGGCCGACCTGTGGGTCTTCGTCACCACGGCCGCGCGCTACGCCGACGCCGTGCCGTGGGAGATGCTCCGCCGCGCCGTGGAACGTGGGACGTCGGTCGCGATCGTCCTCGACCGCGTGCCCGACGGTGCGAGCGACGAGATCGCCGAGCACCTCGGGGGCATGCTCGTCGACGAAGGTCTCACCAACTCGCCGGTGTTCGCGCTCGGGGAGACCACGCTCACCCCCGACGGGATGCTCCCCGAGGACGACGTCGCCGACCTGCGGGCCTGGCTCTCGCGCCTCGGGGAGGACCAGCGCGCCCGTGGACTCGTCGTCCGGCGCACGCTCGACGGCGCCCTGGACTCCCTCGGGGGACGTGTCCGAATGCTCGCCGAGGCCAGTTCGACCCAGGTGCAGACGGTCGAACAGATGCGCGCCGTCGTCGACGTCGCCTACGCCGAGGCCCTCGAGGGCATCGCGCAGGGAATGAGCGACGGCACCCTGTTGCGGGGCGAGGTCCTCGCCCGGTGGCAGGAGTTCGTCGGCACCGGCGAGTTCCTGCGGCAGGTCGAGGTCGGCTTCGGACGCCTGCGCGACCGCGTCACCGCGATGCTCAAGGGCCGGCCGGCGCCGGCGGCCGAACTCGGCGAGGCCCTGCAGTCCGGCGTCGCCGACCTCATCCTCGCCAACTCCGAGGAGGCGACGACCACGGTGCTCAAGCGCTGGCGCAGCATCCCGGGCACCGCGGCCGTCATCTCGGCGCACCCCGAACTCACTTCTCCGCCGGTCGGATTCGACGACGACGTCCACCGCCTCGTGCGGGACTGGCAGAACGACCTGCTCGACCTCGTCCGCAGCGAGGGGCAGGACCGCCGGACGACCGCGAGGGTGCTGTCGATGGGCGTCAACGCCGTCGGTGTCGTGCTCATGCTCGTCGTCTTCAGCCACACGATGGGGACGCTCGGCGGCGCGGAGGTCGGCATCGCGGGCGGCTCGGCCGTCGTCGCGCAGCGCCTGCTCGAGGCGATCTTCGGCGACCAGGCCGTCCGCACCCTGGCCGCCAAGGCGCGCGCCCGACTCCTCGACCGCGTCACCGCCCTGCATGCCGAGCAGAAGGCCCGCCTCACGGCGGCCATCGACGAGATCGACGTTGATTCCGCCCAACCCCGGCGTCTGCTCGACGCCGCGGCGGCCGTGGCGGTGGCCCGATGAGCGAGAAGGGACTCACCCGGGTCCGCAACCCGCTCAGCAGGCGCACGCGCCGCCCTGCCGCTCCCAGCCCCGAGCAGCTGAAGGACGCGGTCGGCGGCCTCATCGGTGCGCTCGACGCCGGCGGCGAGTACCTGCCGGCCGCCAAGACGGCGTCGGCGCGCAAGGTGCTGCGCAAGTCCTCCGAACGACTCGAGCTCGTCGGCGGCCACACGATCGTCGCGCTCGCAGGCGCCACCGGCAGCGGCAAGTCGAGCCTGTTCAACCGGCTCGTCGGCTCGGCCGCCTCCACCGTCGGGATGCTGCGGCCCACCTCGACGACGATCACGTCGGCCGTGTGGGGCGAGGACCCCGCGACGCCGCTCCTGGACTGGGTGGGGTCGGCCAACCGGCATCGCGTCAGCCGTGAACGCGCCGAGCGCAGCGGGGTGGGGGAGGACCTCGACGGTCTCGTCCTGCTCGATCTGCCCGACGTCGATTCCCACCGCCTCGCCCATCGCGCCGAGGCCGACCGAGTCCTCGAACTCGCCGACGTGTTCGTGTGGGTCACGGATCCGCAGAAGTACGCCGACGGCGTCCTCCACGAGGACTACCTGCGCAAGCGACGCGCACACGAGGCGGTCACGCTCGTCGTCCTCAACCAGGCCGACCGGCTCGACGCCGAGGAGGCGCAGGCCTGCCGCCGGCACCTGCACCACCTCCTCGTCGAGGACGGGCTGCCGAACGTCGAGGTCCTGCTCGTCTCCGCCCGCACGGGTGAGGGCATGGACGCCCTCCGCAGCGCGCTCTCGACCGCGGTCCATGCCGCCACCGCCGCGCGCGTCCGGCTCCTCGGAGACCTCTACGCCGAGGCCGCCTCGCTGCGAGAGGACGTCGCCGACACCGAGGCCACCGTCGAGGCCGAACCCGATCCCGCGCTCGTGGCCGGGCTCGCCCGCACCGCCGGGGTGCCCGTTGTCCTCGCCAGCGTCGAACGTGACTACCGGGCCCGCGCCTCCCGGCACACGGGCTGGCCGATCACACGACGGCTCCGGGCTCTGCGGCCTGATCCGATGCGCCGCTTCCACCTGGATCAGACCGTCCTCGCCAAGGGGGGCAGGAAGCGAGGCAAGGCTCAGAGCACCGCCGATGCGGAGATCGGGGCGGTCCTCGCCCGTTCCTCCCTGCCCGAGGCCACCCCGGCCGCGCGGGCCGCCGTCGCCACGCTCATGCGACGAACGGCGACGAAGGCCTCCCAGGGGCTCCCGCCGCTGTGGGCCGACGCCGTCGAGGCCGCGGCCGGTCCCGATGAGAACGACCTCGCCGACGCTCTCGACCAAGCGATCGTCGGCACTCCGCTGCGGGGTCGCACACCGTCGTGGTGGTACCTCATCGGCGCACTGCAGTGGATCTTCGTGCTCTGCGCGGTCGGCGGCCTGCTGTGGCTCCTGTTCCTGTGGGCCATGGCCGCGGCGCAGCTCCCGCTCCCGCAGACCCCGACCTACTCCGGTGTTCCGGTGCCCACCGGAATGCTCCTCGGGGGGCTGCTGGGCGGGTTCCTGCTCTCGATCCTCTGCCTCCCGCTTGTCGGGCTGGGGGCGCGTCGGCGCCGGCGCACGATCGAGAAGCGGCTCGACGACGCGATCGCGGGGGTGGCGAAGAACCGGCTGCTCGCGCCGCAGCACGAGCTCCTCACCCGCCATCGCCAGACGCGGGAGAACCTCGATCGGGTGCTCGCCACGCGGACCTGAGCGTGCTCCCCGCGCGAGGGGGCCCGCGCCGGCGTCGTCGTCCCGTCGTCCACACCCTCGAACCGCGGCCGGGATCGTCCACAGGATCGGGACGGCTCCCGGCGCGGTGTCTCGCCGACGGTGACGGTGGAGGGGTCGGCGTCCGCCGACGTCCGGCCTCATCCAGGAGCACGAGATGAACGAGACCCACGTGACGATCCGCGGCAACACGACCGAGGAGCCCAGGACCAAGACGACGGCCAAGGGCGAGCCGATGACCCTCGTCCGGGTGGCGTCGACACCGTGGCGGTGGGATCCCGAGCAGCGCACCTATGTGGACGGCACGACGAACTTCGTCACCGTGGTCGCCTTCCGGCAGCTCGCCACGCACCTCGCGAAGTCGGTGCACAAGGGGGACCCCGTGATCGTCCACGGCGAGCTGCAGGTCTCCCAGTGGGACCAGCCCGACGGCCGCAAGGGCACCAACGTCGAGGTCCGGGCCTTCTCCGTGGGGCACGACCTCTCCCGGGGCGTCGCCGCGTTCAGCCGGTCCAATGGCGGTGACCATTCGCGCTCGGGCCCGCCCGCGGCGGCGACCAACGCCGAGGGATCCTCCGGCGGGTGGGGCTCACCGGGTCCCACCGGGGGGAACGGCCAGGCGGGAGCGGCATCCGGCGGCTGGGGCTCACCGGGGACGGCCGTGGGGAGCGCCCAGACGGGCGCGGCGGGAGGGGGAAGCGGCGTCGATCCCTCCCGGGCCGACACCGACGACTACGTGGTCACGAGCATCTGAACACCGGCGGTGGCGGCCGCGCTCCGGGGCGATTCGGAGCGTGGCCGCAACACGGATAGCCTTCGGGACATGGCCGAGTTCATCTACACCATGACCAAGGCGCGCAAGGCGGTCGGCGACAAGCTGATCCTCGACGACGTGTCGATGTCGTTCTACCCGGGCGCCAAGATCGGCGTCGTCGGCCCCAACGGCGCCGGCAAGTCGACGATCCTCAAGATCATGGCGGGGCTCGACCAGCCGAGCAACGGCGAGGCGCGGCTCTCACCCGGCTACACGGTCGGGATCCTCCTCCAGGAGCCTCCGCTCAACGAGGACAAGACCGTCCTCGGCAACGTCGAAGAGGGGGTCGGCGAGATCAAGGCGAAGGTCGACCGGTACAACCAGATCTCCGCCGAGATGGCCGAGCCCGACGCCGACTTCGACGCGCTCATGGCCGAGATGGGCACGCTTCAGGAGGAGATCGACCACGCCGACGCGTGGGATCTGGACTCCCAGCTCGAGCAGGCGATGGACGCCCTGCAGTGCCCGCCGCCGGACGCCGACGTCTCCGTCCTCTCCGGTGGTGAGCGTCGCCGCGTGGCGCTGTGCAAGCTCCTGCTCTCCAAGCCCGACCTGCTGCTCCTCGACGAGCCCACCAACCACCTCGACGCCGAGAGCGTCAACTGGCTCGAGCAGTTCCTCGCGAACTACCCGGGCACCGTCCTCGCCGTCACCCACGACCGGTACTTCCTCGACAACGTCGCGCAGTGGATCGCCGAGGTCGACCGCGGCCGCCTCTACCCGTACGAGGGCAACTACTCCACCTACCTGGAGAAGAAGGCCGAGCGCCTGCAGGTGCAGGGCAAGAAGGACGCCAAGCTGCAGAAGCGGCTCAAGGACGAACTCGAGTGGGTGCGCAGCAACGCCAAGGGCCGTCAGGCCAAGAGCAAGGCGCGTCTCGCCCGGTACGAGGAGATGGCGGCCGAGGCCGAGCGCACCCGCAAGCTCGACTTCGAGGAGATCCAGATCCCGCCGGGCCCGCGGCTGGGCTCCACCGTCATCGAGGTCGAGAACCTCACCAAGGGCTTCGGCGACCGCGTCCTCATCGACGGCCTGAGCTTCACTCTGCCGCGCAACGGCATCGTCGGGGTCATCGGGCCCAACGGCGTCGGCAAGACGACGCTCTTCAAGACGATCGTCGGCCTCGAGGAGCCCGACTCCGGCACGGTCAAGGTCGGCGACACGGTGAAGATCAGCTACGTCGACCAGTCCCGCGAGGGCCTCGAGGCGAACAAGACCCTGTGGGAGGTCGTCTCCGACGGTCTCGACCACATCCAGGTCGGCAACGTCGAGATCCCGAGCCGCGCCTACGTGAGCCAGTTCGGGTTCAAGGGCCCGGACCAGCAGAAGAAGGCCGGGGTCCTCTCCGGCGGTGAACGCAACCGCCTCAACCTCGCGCTCACCCTCAAGCAGGGCGGCAACCTGCTGCTCCTCGACGAGCCGACCAACGACCTCGACGTCGAGACCCTGGGCAGCCTCGAGAACGCACTCCTCGACTTCCCGGGCTGCGCCGTGGTCATCAGCCACGACCGGTGGTTCCTCGACCGCGTCGCGACGCACATCCTCGCCTACGAGGGCACCGACGAGAACCCCGCCGCCTGGTACTGGTACGAGGGCAACTTCGACGGCTACGAGAAGAACAAGGTCGAGCGCCTCGGCGAGGAGGCCGCCCGCCCCCACCGCGTCACCCACCGCAAGCTCACCCGCGACTGACGCCCGCGCGCCGATGGGGTGCTGTGCGCGGCACGACACGACGGCCCCGCGGCACATCGGTCCTCATGGCTCGACGTCGACGACGCCCGCCCCCGCTCCCACCACGGGAGGGGGCGGGCGTCGCGCGTCTGGGGCTCCCGGTGGGAGGGCCGTGGCCGACGGTGATCGAGGCGATGCGTGAGATCACGGGAGCGGTCGTGGAGGTCGACCGACGCCTGGCGGCGGGCGAGATCGTGCTCGCCGACGGCACGATCGTCACCGAGGCCACGACGTACGAGGAGGGCCGTCGTCGCGGGGGGTCGGTGTGGACCTACCGGGCGTGGCCGCACGAGGACCCGGTGCCGGGCGAACTCCTCACCCTCCATCGGGACGCGGATCTGCTCGTCGTCGACAAGCCACCGTTCCTCGCGACGATGCCCCGGGGGAGCCATGTGCGGGAGACCGTCGTCGGACGGTTGTGGGCGGCCGGGGAGCTCGAGGCCGCACCGGCCCACCGGCTGGACCGCCTGACGAGTGGGGTCCTGCTCCTCACCCGCCGTCGGGAGGTGCGGGCGGCGTACCAGGACCTGTTCGCCCACCGCCGGGTGGAGAAGACCTACGAGGCGCTCGTGCGCACCGACGCCCGTCCCGCGGACACGTTGCCGGGGGTCGTGCGGTCACGGATCGTCAAGGAGCGCGGCAGCCGTCGCTCCCGGGAGGTGCCGGGGGAGCCCAACGCCGAGACCCACCTCGAGGTCCTCGCCGCCCAGGGCGGTGTCGCGCACCTGCGACTGCGTCCGCACACCGGCCGGACCCACCAGCTCCGCGTCCACCTCGCGGCTCTCGGCACTCCCATCCTCGGCGATCCGCTCTACGGCACCGTGGACCGTGTCGATCATCCCGCCCGCCACGATCCCGACCGCGACGATCCCGGTCGCCAGGATCACGACCATGAGGATTCGGGCGAGGAGCCCTTGGCGCTCCTCGCCCGCGAACTCTCCTTCGTGGACCCGCTCAGCGGTCGGCGACGCACGTTCACCTCGCGCCGCCGCCTGTGCGGCGGCGACGACTGACGATCAGGACTGCTTGAGGCGCAGCATGCCCTCCTGGGCGACGGTGGCGACGAGGACACCGTCCTCGCGGAACACGTGCCCCATGCCGAGGGCGCGCCCGCCCTGGGCGGAGGGGGAGGCCTGGGTGTAGAGGAGCCACTCGTCGGCGCGGAAGGGCCGGTGGAACCACATCGAGTGATCGAGGCTCGCAGCCCGGATGCGCCGGTCGCCCCAGGCGATGCCGTGACGCCGCAGGGCCCCTTCGAGGAGGTTGTAGTCCGAGGCGTAGGCGAGGACGGCGGAGTGCAGCAGCGGGTCGTCGGGCATGTCGCCCTTGGCGCGGAACCACACGCTCTGCTCGGAGGCGGTCACCCGCCGGGGACGCCCGTAGAGGTGCCCCTGGCAGTGACGGATGTCGATGGGCCGGGTGCGCGACATGTACTCGCTCACCGGGTTGCCGAGGGTCGAGAGCTCGTCGTCGTCCGAGTGCAGGGTCTCGGGGTCGGGCACCGCGGGCATCATCGCCTGGTGTTCGAGGCCCTCGTCATGCGTCTGGAAGGAGGAGATCATCGAGAGGATCGGCCGGCCGTGCTGCACGGCGTGCACCCGACGCGCCGAGAACGACGACCCGTCGCGCAGCTCCTCGACCTCGTACCGGATCGAGGAGTCCGGGTCTCCGGGCCGCAGGAAGTAACCGTGCAACGAGTGGAGCAACCGGGGCGCGCCCTCGAGCGCGGCGACCGTGCGTCCGGCGGCCACGAGACACTGCGCGACCACCTGCCCACCGAACACCCGGCCGTGCGGCTGGGGTTGGCTCCGGCCTTCGAACACCCCGGACTCTCCGGGCGCCGCATCGAGATCCAGGATGTCGAGGAGGTCGTGGAAGGGGTCGAAGTCCTCGGGGGGCAGGGTGACGTTCACACCCGTGAGGGTAGCGGCAACGCCGTTTGGCAGGATCGCCCCCATGACCTCAGGCGAGCACACCACCACCGCATCCCCCTCCGACACGACCGACACGGGCACCGCGCCCGGCATCGTCGTCGAGATCCCCCTGCGGTGGTCGGACATGGACGCCTACGGCCACGTCAACAACGCGACGTACGTCACGCTGCTGGAGCAGGCACGCATCTTCGCCCTCGACGAGTGGTACGGCCACGGGGGGCTCCTCGAGTCCGGTCTCCTCGTGAGCAACCAGGAGGTCGACTACCTCGCCCAGCTCACCTACCGCACCACGCCCATCGCCGCCCGGGTGTGGTGCAGCCACATCGGCGCCGCGAGCTTCACGATGGCGTGCGAGCTCCGTGACCCCGAGGGTGCGGGGGACACCCGGTACGTCCTCGCCGAGACGACCCTCGTCCGGTTCGACACCCGCGCGGGGCACAGCCGCCGGCTCGACGCCGACGAACGGGCCGTGCTCGAGCGTCACCACGGCGACCCGGCCCCGCTGCACCGCCGCCGTCGGGCCGCCCGGTGATCGGGACCCCCGGGCATCTCGAGCTCGTCGACGACCGCGACGCGGCCGACCTCGCGACGTTCCTCGGGAGGGCGCGACGCCTCGGCGCCACCGCCGTGCGCCTGCAGGCCTCGGGACGGATCCTCGCCGTCACGGTGTGCGCGCTCGCCGGCAGCGGCCTCATGGGGGAGGGCACGGTGCTCGGGATGAGGGTCTTCGCCCTCGCCGACGACGCGGCCTGCGATCGCACCGTGGGGCTCGACACGGTTCTCACCGCACTGTCCCCGGGCCCTCGCGAGGAGGCCGTCGACCGGCGCCACGACGCCGAGGGACCTGACGCCGAGGGACCCGACGCGACGACCACTCCCGACACGTCCGAGGGGCACACGCGCCTCACCGTCCCGGGCGTCGTCGTCGTGGAGCCGTGGTCGGGGATGTCGGCACCTCGCGGCGGCTGGGAGCCGCTCGGGGTGCTCCCCGGTGCCGAGCTCGTCGCCGTCGCGAGAGCGGGGATCGCCGAGGTCGCGGCCGCCGACGGCGCCGCGCGGGTGCGGGACGCCGTGTGGCGCAGGAACATCCCGGGGACGTCCCTCCCCGCCGGGGCGGCCCTCGCGATCCACGGCCTCGGGTTCGCCGCTCCCGAGGTCCCCCTGCACATCCATGGGCGCTGGGCACGCCTCACCACCCCGGCCGGGTACGTCCTCACCCGCTGACCCCGGCCCCGACGAGCACACCTGGGGCCTTGTCAGGGGAGGGCGACCCAGGCGGCGGTGTCGACGGGCAGCCGGCCCGCGTCGAGGGGTCCGCTCGTCACGAGCAGCTCCCCTTCGGGGAGGCGGATCGGATCCTCGCCGAGGTTGAGGACGACCCGCGTGCGAGGTCCCTCACCGCCGCCGCCCTCGATGCCCTGCAGGTCGTAGGCGACGACGTCCGGTGGCGTGTCGGCCACCTCGGCCACGCCGGCGCGCCCCAGGCCGCGGTCCCGGCGCACCCGCAGCAGCGTGCGGTACAACTCGAGGGTCGACCCCTCGACCCCGCGCTGCCGGTCGACGGCGAGCTCTGCGTAGCACGCCGGCTGGGGCAGCCAGGTCTCACCGGTCGTGTTGAACCCGGCCGCCGGGGCCTCGCCCTTCCAGGGCATGGGGATGCGGCAGCCGTCGCGTCCGAGCTCCCTACCCCCGGAACGGTGGAACGCGGGGTCCTGGCGCACGTCGTCGGGCAAGCCCGTGTGGTCGGGCAGTCCGAGCTCCTCACCCTGGTAGAGGTACGCCGAGCCGGGCAGGGCGAGCATGAGGGTCGTCGCCGCGCGGGCCCTGCTCAGGCCGAGCTCGGCGTCGGGCTGCGGGTCGTCGGCGCCGATCCCCGACGGGCACGGCACGTCGACGGGAAGCCCGAGCCGGGAGGCGTGTCGCACCACGTCGTGGTTGGACAGGACCCACGTCGTCGGCGCGCCCACGAGGTCGTTGCCGCGCAGCGACTCCCCGACGGCCGCCTTGAGGTCCGGGGCGCGCCACGCGGCGTTGAGGTAATGGAAGTTGAAGGCCTGGTGCATCTCGTCGGGACGCACGTAGAGGGCGACCCGCTCGATGGGCTCGACCCACGCCTCGGCGACGAGGATGCGCTCGGAGTCGGGGTCGGGGGTGCCGTCGGGACGTGCCCTCCCGTACTCCTCCAGGGTGGCGCGCCAGCCGCGGTAGATCTCGTGGACACCGTCCTGGTCCCACATCGGCGACTCACACGTGGGCCGATCGCTCACGCCGGCCATCCGTGTCGTGTCGTCCCAGTCGGGAAGGCCCTCCCGTTTGACGAGGCCGTGGGCCACGTCGACGCGGAATCCGTCGACTCCGCGGTCGAGCCAGAACCGCAGGATCGCGTCGAACTCGGCGCGGACCTCGGGGTTCGTCCAGTCGAGGTCGGGCTGTCCGGAGTCGAAGAGGTCGAGGTACCACTGTGCCTTGTGCAGGAGCCGGGTCGCCCCGTTGCCGTCGTCGTCGAAGACGGCCGACCTCGCCTTCGTCCAGGCCGGACTCCAGAACACCGACCGCCAGTTGTTCGGCGGCTGGGCACCGAAGGGTCCGCGCCCGTCGCGGAAGAGGTAGCGCGCCCGCTCGGGGGATCCGGGGCGGGCTTCGAGGGCGGCACGGAACCACGGGTGTTCGCGACTCGTGTGGTTCGGGACGAGGTCGACGACGACCTTGAGATGCAGGTCGTGAGCCCGGGCGATGAGCGCGTCCGCATCGTCGATCGTGCCGAAGAGCGGGTCCACGTCCCGGTGGTCGGTGACGTCGTACCCGGCGTCGACCATCGGGGACCGGTAGAACGGCGAGAGCCACAACGCGTCGACGCCGAGGTCGACGAGGTGCTCCAGATGCGCCGTGACGCCGGGCAGATCACCGACTCCGTCGCCGTCGGCATCGGCCCAGGAGCGCGGATACACCTGGTAGATCACGGCATCACGCCACCAGGGGGCGTCCGGGGGACCGGGAGGGTGGAGCTGAGCGGGGGATTCCGTCATCACACCGCGAGTGTGCCGACTGCCGGCGGCGGTGTGGTCAGGAAAAGATTGGGGGCTAGATCACCCTGGTTCGGGGCTGTTGACGAGCATGTCCGCGGCCCGCACGAGGTAATCGCGGAGCGCGGCGTCCTCCGGCGGCGCCAGCTCGACGGTGTCGACGGCCGCGAGCATGTGCCGTAGCCACCGATCGCGTTGGGTCGGGGTGACGGCGAACGGCACGTGCCGCATCCGGAGCCGGGGGTGGCCACGCTGCTCCCCGTAGGTGGTCGGGCCGCCCCAGTACTGCTCGAGGAACATGCGCAGGCGGTCCTCGGCCGGTCCGAGGTCCTCCTCGGGGTAGAGCGCGCGCAGGTCGGGGTCGCCCGCGACCCCACGGTAGAACTCGCGCACGATCTGCGAGAACGTCTCGTGGCCGCCCATCCGCTCGTACGGGGTGGGCTGCGGGGCGTCGGGGGTGCTCACGGGATCCTCCAGGGGCGGGGGTCGGGCAGGGCGGGCTCGCTCGCGCGGAGCGTACCCGTGCGGCCCCGGCTCACGGCCGGGGGTCGACGGCGGACATCCCGCCCGCCGGGGTCGGCGGCACCACGGGCACGATCGGGCCCCGCACCCCGGCCGCGTCGAGAGCGGTGACCCCGCGCTCGCGGAACTCCCGCTGCACGGCCCAGTGGGTATTCGTCTGGCACTTGGCGAAGGTGCGGATCGTGAGGGCGGTGCCCGTCACCGATTCGACGCCGGCGACGCTCGGCGGTGAGAGGAGTTTGCGCCGCCACACCGGGTCGTCGTACATGTTCGAGGCGACCTCGCGGAGCACCTCGATGACCTTCTCCGAGGACTCCCGGGGGGAGACGGGGATGTCGATCGTCGCCGTGTTCCATCCCTGCGAGCGGTTGGCGATGCGCACGATCTCGCCGTTGCGGACGTACCAGATAACGCCTTCGAGGTCGCGCAGACGCGTCACCCGGAGCGTCACCTCCTCGACGGTGCCCTGGACGTCACCGGTGTCGATGAAGTCCCCGACGCCGTACTGGTCCTCGAGGATCATGAACGTCCCCGAGAGGAAGTCCTTGACCAGGCTCTGGGCGCCGAAACCGAGGGCCACGCCGCCGACGCCGGCGGAGGCGAGCACCGGGCCCATGTTGATGTTGAGCGCGTCGCCGATCATGAGCACCGCGGTACCCCACACGAGGATCGAGGCGATGCTGCGCAGGACCGACCCGAGGGTCTCGACGCGCGCCCGCTGTCGTTCGGTCGCGACGAGTCCGGACCGTGAGATGACACGCCCCGCCTTGCGCCCGTATCGGCGGAGGACGGGCAGTTGCGCCGTGGGCGTCGGGTCGACCGCGCCCATCGTCGTCGTGTCGCCGCCGGCGTGCCGCTCGACGAGGGAGGCGACGAGGCGGTCGATCGCCCGGTGGATGAGCCACCGGATGAGCCAGGCACCCAACAGGATCACGAGGATCTGCAAGGGGATGCCGAGGAACCATTCGATGGCCGAGGCCCACGTGAGCGAGGGCGGCGCAGATGGAGCAGAGAGGAACGAGCCGAGCATGTCCTCCATGATCCCCGCCGGCCCTGGACATTGTCTGGTCGGCTTCGGGACAACGCGTCGACGGAGGCCGAAGGGCAGGCTCCCACCGGGGTCGGCACCGGCGCCGACACGCGGTCGGCCCGGGGGCGACGGCGGTCCGGGAAACGGCCGGTGAGAGGGGGCGAGGCCCGGCGCCGACCGCCCCTGCGAGACCTTAGGATCGACCGTGGCTCGCCCCCCACAACGAAAGCGCTCCTCGTGAACGACTCCGTCCTTTCGCCAGACCTCGCCGAGCTCGCCCGTCGGCACGGTGTCGCCACCGAGTATTGGGACTGGCAGGGGGAGCATGTCACCGTCTCGGCCGACGCCATCCACTCCGTCCTCGCCGCCCTCGAGGTCGACACGAGCACCCCGGAGGCGGTGTCCGCGGCCATCGCGGAGACCGAGGTGGCGCCGTGGCGTCGCCGCGTGCCTCCGGTGCGGGTGGTCACGGTGGGGGAGAGCGCGACGGTCGCCGTCCACGTCCCGCACGGGGACGCCGTGCGCGTCTGGGTCGAGCTCGAGGAGACCGGTGAGCACCGCGATCTCGCGCAGGTCGACCGGTGGGTGGATCCCCGACAGGTCGACGGTGCGCTCGTCGGCGAGGCCACGTTCGCCCTGCCCCAGGACCTGCCGACCGGATGGCACACGCTCTCGGCCGAGCACGACGGCGAGGTCGCCTCGGGGCGGCTCGTCGTCACCCCCGCCCGCCTGCAGCTGCCCACCCGCGTGGCCGCTCACGGGGCCGCCGGGCTCATGAACCAGCTGTACTCGGTGCGGTCGCGACGCTCCTGGGGCGTCGGTGACCTCGGCGACGTCGCCGAGCTGGGCGCCTGGGCCGCCCGCACCCTCGACACCGATTTCATGCTCATCAACCCCGTCCACGCGGCCGAGCCGATGGCGCCGCTGGAGGCGTCGCCGTACCTGCCGACCTCGCGCCGGTTCGTCAACCCCGTGTACGTCCGCGTCGAGGACGTCCCCGAGTACGCCGAGCTCCCCGCGGCGGACCGCGCCCGCGTCGTCGCGCTGGCCGACCGGGCCCGCGCGCTCAACGTCTCCGACGAGATCGACCGCGACACCGCCTGGACGCTCAAGGAGCAGGCCCTGCGGATCCTCTTCGGCCGCCCCATGAGCATCCGCCGCGCCGCCCTGTTCGAGGCCTACTGCGAGCGCGAGGGTCGGGGACTCGTCGACTTCGCGACGTGGTGGGCACTCGTGCGCACGTACGGCGCCGACGAGGGCGACTGGCCGAGCGACGTGAGCACCCCCGGCGCCCCAGGGACGGTCCGCGTGCGCGAGGAGCTCGGCGAGGAGGTGTCGTTCGCGATGTGGCTGCAGTGGGTGCTCGACACCCAGCTCGCCACGGCCCAACGCGAACTCACCGACGCGGGGATGTCGATCGGGGTCGTGCAGGACCTCGCGGTGGGCGTGCACCCCAGGGGCGCGGACCGGTGGGCTCTCGGCGACGTGTTCGCGAGCGGCATCACCGTGGGTGCACCCCCGGACCCGTACAACCAGCGCGGCCAGGACTGGAGCCAGCCGCCGTGGCGCCCCGACCGCCTCGAGGCCCTCGCCTACGCACCCTTCCGCGACATGGTGCGGGCGGCCCTGCGGCACTCCGGGGGCCTGCGCATCGACCACGTCATCGGCCTCTTCCGGCTGTGGTGGGTGCCTGCCGGCGGTCTCCCCCTCGACGGCACGTACGTGCGCTACGACCACGACGCACTCATCGGGATCCTCATGCTCGAGGCGCAGCGGGCGGGCGCGATCATCGTGGGCGAGGACCTCGGCACCGTCGAACCGTGGGTGCGGGACCACCTCGCCGAGCGGGGCATCCTCGGCACGTCGATCCTGTGGTTCGAGAACACCGACGACGGCACGCCCCGCGCGCCCGAGGCGTATCGCCGCCTGTGCCTGGCGTCGGTGACGACCCACGACCTTCCGCCGACGGCCGGGTACCTCACCGGTGAACACATGCGGATCCGTGAGGACCTCGACCTCTTCACCCGCCCGGTGGAGGTGGAACGCGCCGAGGACGAGGCCGCGCGAGAGCGCATGCTGCGGGCCCTGCGGATGCGCGGGCTCGTCAGCGACCTCGGTGGCGAGGAGGTCGAGCTCGAGGACCTCGTCGAGGCACTGCACCGGTATGTCGGCGCCTCACCCGCCGCGCTCGTCGGCATCGCCGTCCCCGACCTCGTCGGCGACCGCCGCGCGATGAACCAGCCCGGCACCCACCTCGAGTACCCCAACTGGCGGCTCTCCCTGGCGGGTCCGGACCGGCGCCCCGTGATGTTCGAGGACCTCGTCTCCTCCGGTCTCGCCCGGCGGCTCGCCGCGAGCGTCGACCGGGGCGACCACCACGGCACGCCCGACACCCTCGACGAGGTGCTCGACCGCTCCTGATTCCCCCCCGCCCACGGGTGATGCTCGACGGCTCCTCACGAGGGGCGTCGCCCCCGGCGGCTCACGGCATGCCGACGGCCTCACTGCGTCGCTCCTCGGGGCGCACCGGCAGGAGCAGGAGAAGGCCGGCGAGCAGCACGAGGACGATGCCGAGGATTCCCCAGTACTGCGCCGGGCCGCCGGTCACCCGGGTGCCGACGGCGATCGCGGCGGTGAACATCAGGGGGGCGAGGAAGCTGACGGCGCGGCCGGTGGTGGCGTAGAGGCCGAAGATCTCGCCCTCGCGCCCCGGGGGGATCATGCGGGCGAGGAAGGACCGGGACGCCGACTGGGCGGGGCCGACGAAGACGCACAGGAGCAGACCGAGGATCCAGAACATCCGCGTCCCCTGGTCGTGGAACACGAAGATGCCGAGGCCCGCGAGGACCATGGCGAGCAGTGAGCCGAGGATGAGGGTCTTGGGTCCGAGCCGGTCGTCGAGGATCCCGAACGCGATCGTCGCGAGCCCGGCGACGACGTTCGCCGCGATGCCGAAGACGATGACCTGGCCCGGGGTGAACCCGAACGTGCCCTGGGCGATGACGCCGCCGAAGGTGAACACCCCGGCGAGTCCGTCGCGGAACACCGCGGAGGCGACGAGGAAGAACAGCGTGTGAGGGTGCTCCCGAGCCAGCCCCTTGATCGTGCCGAACAGGGCCCGGTAGGAGGCGACGACGCCGAGCGGTCGCGCCCGGGGGTGGTTCCCGTCGCGCCGGTCGGGCAGGGCGATGAGCACCGGCACGGCGAAGACGCCGAACCACAGGGCGGCGATGAGGATCGCCACCCGGATGTTGAGCCCGTCGTCGTGGGTGACCCCGAACCAGCCCACCTCGGGGGAGATGAAGCCGACGAAGAGGATGAGCAGCAGCACGATGCCCCCGAGGTAGCCGGCGCCCCAACCGAAGCCGGAGACGCGTCCCACGGTGGCCGGGGTCGAGACCCGCGACAGCATCGCGTTGTAGTTGACACTCGCGAACTCGAAGAACACGTTGCCGACAGCCACGAGGGTGATGCCCCACCAGAGGAAGGCGGGATCGGGCCTTACGGTGAACATGAGCGCCGACAGGGTGACGACGACCGCGGTGTTGACCCCGAGCCAGAGGGCGGGTCGGCCGGCCCGGTCGGCCCGTTGACCGATGACCGGGGCGAGCAGGGCGATGGCCACCCCGGCCAGGGCGGTGCCGATCCCGAGCTTGGACGACGTCTCCGCCGCGTCTCCGAAGCCGGAACTCGTGAGGTACACGGTGAACACGAACGTCGTGATGACGGCGTTGAACGCCGCGGACCCCCAGTCCCAGGCGGCCCAGGCCACGACCCGTCTGCGTGGCACCCCGCCGTCGGGGCCCCGGTCGTCGAGGACGTGCGGCGCCGCTCGGAGCCCGTCGTCCTCCTTCGGTCCTCGGCCGACCGGGACCTCGCCTGCGTTCACGCTGCTCAGCCCCGCGCGTCTTCGGCCTGTGCCGCCAGGGCGCGGGCGACGGCGTCGCGGCGTTCTCCGACGAGCCGGACGAGGCCCTGGGGGGCGTCCTCGTTGGCGTCCAGCCAGGCCTGGGTGGCCGCGAGCAGGTCGTCGTCGGCGAGGAGGATCGGGTAGAACCCCTCGACGATCGACTCCCCGATGGCCTGGGTGCGGTTCTCCCACATCGGGCGCAGGGACGCGTGGTAACGCTCGACGTACGGGCGGAGGAGCTGCGTGCGACCCGCACACCGCAGGAATCCGCCGGCGGTCGCATCGATCATCGCGTTGGGCAGGGAATCGTCCTCGACGGCGGCGGCCCACGCCGCGGCCTTGGCCTCGGGTGTGGGGAGGGCGGCCCGAGCGAGTGCCGCCCGTTCGCGCCCGGTGGCCGTGGCATCGCGCTGCCGTTCGGCCTCGATGCCGGCCTCGTCGACCCGACCGCCCGCGGCAAGGGCCGCGAGCAGGGTCCACCGCATCTCGGTGTCGACGGCGAGGCCCTCGGGCAGGTCCCTGCCGTCGAGCCAGCCCTGGATCTCCTCCAGGTGGGCGTCGGTGGTGGCGAACGCGGCGTACGCGGTGACGAGCTGGAGCTGCGCGTCGCTCTCGGGGGCCGCCTCGAGCGCGAGTCGGCGGAGCCGCTGCGCGACCTCGCCGTGCAGCTCCTCCCGGCGCGCGGGGTCGCTGTAGAGGTGGACGGCCGTGCCGAGACGCGCGAGGGAGAAACGCAACGCCGTCGAGTCGAGGTCGGCGCCGAGGACGTCGAGGGTGAACCGCACGAAGTCGTGAGCGCTGATCTCCGCGTCGCGGGTCATGTCCCACAGCGCCGTCTGCACGATGGCCCGCGGCAGGCCGGGGAGCCCGGCGGCGTGGTCGAGGACGGTGCGCAGGGAGACGTCGTCGAGCCGGACCTTGACGTAGGCGAGGTCGTCGTCGTTGAGGAGCATGAGGGTGCCGCGCCGCAGGCCGACGAGCTCGGGGACCTCGGTGCGGGCTCCGTCGACGTCGATCTCGAGTCGGTCGCGGCGTTCCAGGCTCGCCCCGTCGGCGGCGACGTCGTAGACGCCGATCGCCATGCGGTGCGGGCGCAGGTCGGGGCACTCCGGTGTGGCGCTCTGCTCGACGTGGGCGGCGGTGATCCTGCCCTCGTCGTCGGTGTCGAGCACGAGACTGGCGGTGCCGACACCGGCGGTCTGCAGCCAGGCCCGCGTCCACTCGGTGAGGTCGCGCCCGGAGGTCGCCTCCAGCTCGACGAGGAGGTCGGGCAGGCTCGTGTTGCCGTAGGCGTGCTTGGCGAAGTAGGCCCGCAGCCCGTCGCGGAACGGCTTGCGGCCGACGTAGGCGACGAGCTGCTTGAGCACGGAGGCGCCCTTGGCGTAGGTGATGCCGTCGAAGTTGACCGCGACGTCGTCGAGATCACGCATGTCGGCGGCGATGGGGTGGGTGGAGGAGAGCTGGTCCTGCTGGTAGGCCCAGCTCTTGTCGCTGGTGGCGAAGGTGGTCCAGGCGTCGACCCAGCGGGTGGCCTCGGCCGTGGACGTCGTGGCGGCCCAGTCGGCGAACGATTCGTTGAGCCACAGGTCGTCCCACCACCGCATCGTGACGAGGTTGCCGAACCACATGTGGGCGAGTTCATGGAGGATCGTGCCCGCGCGACGCTCCACGACGGCCTCGGTGACCTTGGAGCGGAACAGGTAGGACTCGGTGAACGTCACGCAGCCGACGTTCTCCATGGCCCCCGCGTTGAACTCGGGGGTGAAGATCTGGTCGTACTTCTCGAACGGATAGGCGAGCCCGAACTCCTCCTCGTAGAAGTCGAACCCGGCCTTGGTGATCGCGAAGATCTCCTCGGCGTCGAGGTGTTCGCGCATCGAGCGGCGGCAGTACACCGACAGCGGCACGGCGCGGCCGTCGCCGGTGGTCGTCGCATCGTCGACGCGCTCGTACGGCCCGGCGACGACCGCCGTGACGTAGCTCGACAGCGGTGGGGTGGGGGCGAACGTCCACGTGGCGGCGCCCTTGCCCGCGGACGCGGGCTCCGGGGTCGGCTGGCAGGAGACGACCGACCAGGTGGCGGGGGCCGTGACGACGAACGTGAACCGCGTCTTGAGGTCGGGCTGCTCGAACACCGGGAACGCCCGGCGGGAGTCGGGGACCTCGAACTGGGTGTACAGGTACGTCTCACCGTCGACGGGGTCGGTGAACCGGTGCAGGCCCTCACCGGTGTTCATGTACCGCCCGGTGGCGCGCACGACGAGCTCGTTGTGCGCGGCGAGATCGGGCAGCGCGATGCGGCTGTCGGCGACGTGCGTCGCGGGGTCGAGGGTGCGGCCGTTGAGCACGATCTCCTCGACCGAGGGACCGATGAAGTCGAGGAAGGTGGAGGCGCCCGGCTGCCGGCACGTGAAGGTGATCGTCGAGGTGACCGGGAACGTCGGCCGGTCGGCCGCGCCACTCACGTCGAGGTCCACCCGGTGGGCGTCCACCACGAGGAGTTCGGCGCGGGTGCGCGCCTCGTCCCGGGTGAGGTTCTGACCTGGCATCTCGTCCTCCGTGTCTGCTGCGACTGTGCACCCGACGTCATCCGACGCCCCGACGTCCTCACTCTCGCGCGCCACCCGCGCACGGGTGCGGGACGAGCGGTGGTGCTCCGACTCGCTGGGCATCCTTGCACGCACCGCCGACAGCCGCGTGACGTGCAGCGACAACCCCGCCGATGCACGACACCACGGGTGTGGGCACCATGGGGGCATGACCGATGTGCGCATGTGGTTCGACCCGACCTGCCCCTGGGCGTGGATGACCTCTCGCTGGCTCCTCGAGGTCGAGAAGGTCCGCGACGTGACCCTGCGGTTCTCCGTCATGAGCCTCGCGGTGCTCAACGAGGGGCGGGAGCTGCCCGAGGACTACCGGGCGATGATGGACCGCGCATGGGCGCCGGTGCGGGTCGTCACCGCCGCGGCCCGCGACCACGGCGAGCAGATCGTCCCCGCGCTCTACACCGAGATGGGGACGCGGATCCACCCCGGAGGGCGCAAGGACGACCTGCCCGGTGTGATCGCCGAGTCCCTCGCCGCCCTCGACCTCCCGGCCGGGCTCGCCAGGTACGCCGAGAGCGACGAGCTCGACGACCTCATCCGGTCCTCGACCGCCGAGGCGCTGGATCGCGTGGGGGACGACGTGGGCACTCCCGTGGTCCAGGTCGGGGAGGTCGCGTTCTTCGGTCCGGTCGTCTCTCCGGCGCCCAAGGGCGAGGACGCCGGACGACTGTTCGACGGATGCGTCCTCGTCGCGGGCACGCCCGGGTTCTTCGAGCTCAAGAGGTCCAGGGACACCGGTCCCGTCTTCGACTGACCCCACTCGAACGACCCTCGCCGAGGGGAGTGATCTGCGTCTCATTCGGCGGGTCGGGGCGGGACTTTCGGACGGTTGTCTCGGGATCGGCCGAAGACTAATGTCTCGAAAATGCCGAGCCTGTCCGCACGCGCACTGCGCCGCCGCCCCGATCTGGCGGCCGGTCGGGCGTGGCGGGCGACGATGCCGCGCAGTTCGCTCACGCCCACTGGCCACGGCACGGCCGTGCTGCTGGTCCTCATCGCCTTCCTCCTCCTCTACACCCTCGTCGCCACCGCCGACGCGCTCTCCGGTGCGGTGTTCCTGCCTCTCATCGCCATCAGTGGGGTCGCGCATCGACCCGGGGACCATGCCCTCGTCGTCCTCGTCAGCCTCGGGTGCCTCGTGGCCTCGTCCCTGCTCGTCGGCCAGGACCTCTCCCACGCCGTGAGCACGGTCGTGGCCGGGGTGCTCATCGCGACCGTGACGATGTGGCGGTCGCTGGCCCGTGCCCGGGTCGGCGTCCAGGGCCGGGCCGGAGAACACGTGCTCGACCAGCTCCGCGTCGGCCTCGAACGCCGCGCCGAACTGCCGGAGCTGCGTCCGGGTTGGTCGGTCGAGGGGTGCATCAGCTCGGCGTTCGACCACCCCTTCTCCGGCGACTTCATCGTCTCGCACCTCGACGACGACGCCGCCCGCTTCGAGACCGTCCTCGTCGACGTCTCGGGGCGTGGGGTCCGGGCGGCCTCCCGGGCGGTACAGCTCTCCGGGGCCCTCGATGCGCTCATCGGCGCGGTGCCGCCCGAGGAGCTGCTCTCGGTGGCCAACGACTTCGTCGTCCGGCAGAACTGGGACGAGGGGTTCGCGACGGCGATCCACCTCGCCGTCGACCTCGACACGGGGGAGTTGCGCGTGTGGCGCGCCGGTCACCCCCCTGCCGCCGTCTTCCACGGGGGCAGCGGCAGCTGGAGCGTCCTGGAGAAGAGCATCGGCCCGGCCCTCGGGCTCGTCCCCGCGCCCGTGTACCGGTGCGACGAGGCCGTGATCGGCCATCGGGACGCGGTCATCCTCTACTCCGACGGGCTCGTCGAACAGCACGACCGAGTGCTCGACGAGGGCATCGACCGTCTGCTCGGGAAGGCGGAGTTCCTCGTCACGGCCGGCTTCTCCGGTGGCGCCGAGCGGCTGTGTGCCCAGGCCACCTCGGGCAATGCCGACGACCGCAGCGTCGTCGTCCTCTGGGCCGACTGAGCCACCTCGGCGCGCCCGGTCGCACGGGTGGTCGCCTCACCAGCGCCGTCATCACCTGCCCCCGGGCCGAACCGCCGTCCGGCCTCCGGTCGCCGGGATCTCGACGCGGGGCACCCCGCTCACGCCGTGACGCTCATCTCGTCCCGGGTGTTTCGGCCGTGCCCCCGGGGGTACTGGAGAGCAACGCTTCGACCCGAGGGGTCGAATCCCGACGAGAGGGCCACGAGATGTCTTCACCCCATGAACCGATCCAGAGAGCGGCGGGCACGCCGTCCGCCGAGGAGAGCCGCGGCAGCGGAGAGGCCGCCAAGGAGAACGCCTCCCAGGTCGCCGACGAGGCCAGGCAGCGCGCCGGTGACGTGACCGCCACGGCCAAGGCGAACGCCGGGGAGGTCGCCGACAACGCCAAGGAGGGCGCCGCCCAGGTGGCGGAGACCGCCAAGGACGAGGCCCGCGCGGTCGCCGGCGAGGCGGGCCGGCACGTCCAGTCGTTGGTCGCGCAGGTGCGCGACGACGTCACCACTCAGGTCGGCGGTCGCCAGCAGGAACTCGCCGCGGTCCTGGGTTCGCTCGGTTCCGGCCTCGGTCGCGCCCGCTTCGGCGACGAGCCCGCCGACGGTCTCGCCGCCGACCTCGCCCAGCAGGCGGCGACCCGGCTGCAGGGTGTCGGCAGCTGGCTCGAGAACCGCGGCCCGAACGAGGTGCTCGACGAGGTCAAGCGGTTCGCCCGCCGTCGTCCCGGGACGTTCCTCGCCGCCGCGGCCCTCACCGGGCTCGTGGCCGGCCGTCTCACGCGGGGCATCGCCGACGACGCCCGCGACGACACCCCCGACCGTCGCGTCGCCGACGATCGCCACGTCCAGGGCACACGCGCACCGGCGTCCCCCGTCGTCCCGGCCTACGGCTCCCCGCACGAGTCCGGCTACGACGCCTCGCAGCCCGCCTACGGCCAGACCACCCAGGCCCAGCCCGCCTACATCGGCGACGACGCCACGACCTCGATCCAGCCGCCGGTCACCGACACCGAGGGTCCGCGCCGATGAGCACGTCCGCTTCGGATCCCTCCGACGGCTTCGCCGAGAACCGCGCCTCGACCGGCGGATCCACCCCGGCCGGCGCCGCCAGGGCCTCCACGTACCACGCGACTTCCGCCACGACGCCCGCGGACGACCTCAGCCTGGGCGATCGGCTCTCGGCCATCACCGAGGACATCTCCACGCTCATGCGTCAGGAGATCGCCCTCGCGAAGGCCGAGGCGATGCAGTCCGGCAAGCAGGCCGGCAAGGGCGTCGGGATGTTCGGCGGCGCCGGCGTGGCCGGGCATCTCGCGCTGATCTTCGTCTCCCTCGCCCTCGCCTGGGGCCTCGGTGAGCTCTTCGACATCGGCCTGGGCTGGGGTGCCCTCATCGTCGGCCTCGTCTGGGCCGTCGTCGCCGCTGTCCTCGCCCAGATGGGCAAGAAGAACGTCCAGAACCTCGGGATGCCCCAGACGGTCGACACGGCCAAGCGCATTCCCGACGCCATGAAGGGAAACGAGACCCGATGAGCAACGACCCGGACCAGATCCGCGCCGAGATCGACCGCACCCGAAAAGACCTCTCCCGCAACGTCGACGCGCTGGGTGAGCAGGTGAAGCCCGGCAACGTGGCCCGCCGCCAGACCGAGAAGATCGGGGAGGCCGTCTCCGACCGGTTCACCTCCGTCAAGGAGGCCGTCATGGGCGCGGCGGACGACGTGTCCGACCGCGGCGGCGACGGTCCCTCCGTGGGCGACCGCATGCGCGACCAGGCGGACGACCTCCGTGACGGTGCCCGTCAGCAGATGGTCGACGTCCGCCGTGGCACCCGTCGCAAGGCGCAGGGCAACCCCTTGGCCGCGGGTCTCGTCGCCCTCGGTGCGGGTTGGCTGATCGGCTCGCTCATCCCCGCGTCCCGTAAGGAGCAGGAGGCCGCCGCCGCCCTCAAGGAACAGGCGCGTCCGCTCGTCGAGAACGCTCAGCAGTGGGCGAAGGAGACCGGCGAGCAGTTGCGCGAACCGGCACAGGCCGCCTTCGCGGACGTCAAGGAGAGCGCGACCGAGTCCCTCGACCGCGTGAAGAGCGAGGGCGCCGACGTGGCGGCCGACGTCAAGGACCAGGGACAGCAGGCCGCCGCCGAGGTCCGCGAGGAGAGCCGCTCCGCGGCCCAGGACGTCAAACAGTCCGGGGTTGAGGCCGGCAAGGACGTCAAGAACGCGCACGACAACGCCTGACCCCTCGGCGACGCCAGGCGTGCGGACATGCGCGGAAGGGCCCGCCGGAGATCTCCGGCGGGCCCTTCCCTGCATGGAGCGGGTGACGAGAATCGAACTCGCGTAATCAGTTTGGAAGACTGAGGCTCTACCATTGAGCTACACCCGCACACGGCGCGCTCGGCGCGACGCACACGGCAGCATACCCGGTCACGAGGCCGTGCCCGAATCCCGCCGGCGTCGTCGATACGGGAGGCGCCGGGGCCGCGGCGACGCGGCGAGGACGGGGCCGGGGAACTCCGGTCGCCCGGTACCCTGGTCGGGTCACGGGCTGTGGCGCAGCTTGGTAGCGCGCGTGCTTTGGGAGCACGATGTCGCAGGTTCGAATCCTGTCAGCCCGACGCAGATGATGTCGCACGCACACCGGCCACGGGCAGGGGAGGTCCTCGCCCGTTCGACAGAGGTGGTGGGCGACCCGGTAGCATGAACCGACCCTCGCGTGGGCGTGAGCTACGCCGCCCGCGAACGGTCCCGGTGAGAAGGGCGGCCATCGCCGCCGCTCGCCGCGCCCATCCGTCACCGATCGATGCTGGAGTGCCCGCAGTGAAGAGTTCCGTCGAGACCCTGTCGCCGACCCGGGTCAAGATGACCGTCGAGGTCCCGTACGAGGAGCTCAAGCCGAGTGTGGACGCGGCGTACAAGGCCATCGGATCCCAGATCTCCATCCCGGGTTTCCGTCCCGGCAAGGTGCCCGCCCGCATCATCGAGCAGCGCGTCGGCAAGGGCGCCGTCATGCAGGAGGCCGTCAACGACGCCCTGCCCAAGTACTACGGCGACGCCGTCGAGGAGAACGACCTGCGCCCCATGGGGCAGCCCGAGGTCGACCTCACCGAGGTGCCGATGGACGCGGGCGACCAGCTCGTCTTCACCGCCGAGCTCGACGTGCGACCCACCATCGACCTTCCCGAGTTCTCCACGATCGAGGTCCAGGTCGACCCCGTCGGCGAGGACGCCGTCAACGAGCAGCTCGACAGCCGCGTCGAGGAGCTCCGCGCCCGCTTCGGCACGCTCATCGGCGTCGACCGCCCGGCGGCCGACGGCGACTTCATCACGATGGACCTCCGCGGTGAGATCGACGGCGAGGAGATCGACAACGTCGAGGGCGTCTCCTACGAGATCGGCTCGCGCACGATGATCGAAGGCCTCGACGAGGCGCTCGTCGGCATGGCCGTCGACGAGGAGAAGTCCTTCACCGCCCCGCTCGCCGGTGGCGAGCACGAGGGCGAGCCCGCACAGATCACCGTCACCCTGCGCTCCTGCAAGGAACGCGAGCTGCCCGAGCTCGACGACGACTTCGCACAGATGGCCTCGGAGTTCGACACGCTCGAGGAGCTCAAGGCCGATCTGCGCACGCAGGCCGAGCAGGCCGCGCAGTTCGGTCAGGGCATCGAGGCCCGCGACAAGATCCTCGAGCACCTCCTCGAGACCCTCGAGATCCCGGTCCCCGACTCCGTCGTCGAGGCCGAGGTCGAGGCCCACTTCGCCGACGGCAGCCACGAGACCGAGGACGAGGAGCACCGCACCGAGGTCCGCGAGAACACCGTCAAGGCCCTGCGCACCCAGCTGCTCCTCGACGCCATCGCCGAGAAGACCGAGGTCACGGTCAGCCAGCAGGAGCTCATCGAGTACCTCATCATGACCGCGCAGCAGTACGGCATGGACCCGGCCCAGCTCGCGCAGGCCATGGACAGTCAGCAGCAGGCCGGCGCGATGGCGGCCGAGGTCGCCCGCCGCAAGGCCCTCGCCGCCGTCATGGAGGAGGCCACGGTCACCGACACCGACGGTGAGGTCGTCGACCTGTCCGCCACGATCGACGTGGAGACGGGCGAGGACGACGAGGACCTCGCCGACGCCGACGGGGAGGTCGACGCCGACGAGGCCGCGACCGACACGACGGACGAGGCCGCGACCGACGAGGAGACGACCGAGGGCGCCGAGACGTCCGACCGGTGAGTCGCAGCAGGCGGCGCCGTTCCCCGCGGGGGCGGCGCCGTCGGCGTCCGCACGGACCTCCCGGGGCGGAGGGCCGTCCGCCGAGGGCGAACATGCATGGTGGCCGGGAAGAGGCCGGGGGCATCGAACGTTAGCCTCGGGTGAGAAGACGTGGCAGGTCACGGGATCCGAACCGGGTCCGCCCGCCACGCGTGAGATTCACGACCAAGGGAGTATCAGCGTGAGCCACAGCAGCGAGATCGTCGCCGCCGAACAGGGCCCCAAGGGCGGGCTCGACGACCACATCTACAACCGGCTCCTCAAGGAGCGCATCATCTTCCTCGGTTCGGATGTGCGTGACGACAACGCGAACGCCATCTGCGCGCAGCTCCTCCTGTTGTCCGCGGAGGACCCCGAGCGCGACATCTGGCTGTACATCAACTCACCCGGTGGGTCGATCTCGGCCGGCATGGCCATCTACGACACGATGAACTGGGTTCCCAACGACGTGTGCACGGTCGCGATGGGCATGGCCGCGAGCATGGGCCAGTTCCTGCTCACCGCCGGCACCCGCGGCAAGCGGTACGCCACCCCGCACAGCCGGATCCTCATGCACCAGCCTCTCGGTGGCATCGGTGGAACCGCGACGGACATCAAGATCCAGGCCGAGCAGATGCTCTTCATCAAGCGGCAGATGGCCGAGCTCATCGCCGAGCACACCGGTCAGAGCGTCGAACAGATCACCAAGGACTCCGACCGCGACCGCTGGTTCAGCGCTCAGGAGGCCAAGGAGTACGGGTTCGTCGACCACGTCTTCGAGCGCGCGAGCGACACCCCCGGTGCCGGTGGCACGCAGGCCTGAGCCCACGAGACCTTTGGAGCATCGCATGGACATCATCGACCCCCGCCTCGCCGACCGCCGTGTCGCCACCCCCACGAGCCGCTACATCCTGCCGCAGTTCGAGGAGCGCACCTCCTACGGCATGAAGCGCACCGACCCGTACACCAAGATGTTCGAGGACCGCATCATCTTCCTCGGCGCCCAGGTCGACGACGCCTCGGCGGACGACATCATCGCCCAGCTGATCGTCCTGGAGAGCCAGGACCCCGACCGTGACATCGTCATGTACATCAACAGCCCCGGTGGCTCGTTCACGGCGATGACCGCCATCTACGACACGATGCAGTTCATCCGCCCGGACGTGCAGACGTTCGTCATCGGGCAGGCGGCCTCGGCCGCGGCGGTGCTGCTCGCCGCGGGCGCCCCCGGCAAGCGGTACGCCCTGCCGAACAGCCGGGTGCTCATCCACCAGCCGGCGCTCGGCGGCAGCGACTACGGCCAGGCCAGTGACATCGAGATCCAGGCCAACGAGGTCTTCCGCATGCGCACCTGGCTCGAGGAGACCCTCGGCGGGCACTCTGGCCGCACGCCGCAGCAGGTCAACGAGGACATCGAACGCGACAAGTTCCTCTCCGCCGCCGAGGCGAAGGAGTACGGCCTCATCGACGAGGTCCTCGTCAGCCGTAAGGCCTCGCGCCAGAGCTGACGCACCACGGCCGCGCACGGGATCGTCCCGTTCACCCACGGTCCGCACACCGCACGACGAAGGCCCACGGCAACGCGCCGTGGGCCTTCGTCGTGCCCTCCTCCTGCAAGCCGGCCCGGGGTGGTCGATGGGGGAGGGGCCGGCATGTCCGCCCTCAGCGGACAGGGGCGCGCGCGGCCTCGACACCGCGGTTCAATGGAGTCGGGAGCGGTGCGGGGGCGGTACCGTCTCCTACCTGGTGGCGGGGGTCGCCCCGACCACCCGGCAAGACGAACGGCGACGACGAGGGAGGACACGTGGCACGTATCGGAGAGGGCGGTGACCTGCTCAAGTGCTCGTTCTGCGGCAAGAGTCAGAAGCAGGTCAAGAAGCTCATCGCCGGGCCCGGTGTCTACATCTGCGACGAGTGCATCGATCTCTGCAACGAGATCATCGAGGAGGAGCTCGCCGAGGCCGGTGAGCTCGGCCTCGGGGAACTGCCCAAGCCGCGGGACATCTTCGAGTTCCTCCAACAGTTCGTCATCGGTCAGGACGACGCCAAGCGCGCCCTCGCCGTGGCGGTCTACAACCACTACAAGCGCATCCAGGCGGGCGACTCCCTGAAGAAGGGCGACGAGGCGGTCGACATCGCGAAGTCGAACATCCTCCTCATCGGACCCACGGGCTGCGGGAAGACCTACCTCGCGCAGACCCTCGCGCGCATGCTCAACGTGCCGTTCGCCATCGCCGACGCCACGGCCCTCACCGAGGCGGGTTACGTCGGGGAAGACGTCGAGAACATCCTCCTCAAGCTCATCCAGGCCGCCGACTACGACGTCAAGAAGGCCGAGACCGGCATCATCTACATCGACGAGGTCGACAAGATCGCCCGCAAGAGCGAGAACCCCTCGATCACGCGCGACGTCTCGGGTGAGGGCGTGCAGCAGGCGCTGCTGAAGATCCTCGAGGGCACGACGGCCAGCGTCCCGCCACAGGGCGGCCGCAAGCACCCGCACCAGGAGTTCATCCAGATCGACACGACGAACGTGCTGTTCATCGTGGGTGGCGCGTTCGCCGGCCTCGAGCGTCTCATCGAGGCGCGCGCAGGCAAGGCGGGCCTCGGCTTCGGGGCCGCACTGCAGACGGTCAAGGACCCGGACGAGTACTTCACCGACGTCATGCCCGAGGACCTCATGAAGTTCGGGCTCATCCCGGAGTTCATCGGTCGGCTCCCGGTCATCACGACCGTGGCGCCGCTGGACCGCGCGGCACTCGTGCGGATCCTCGTCGAGCCGCGGAACGCCCTGGTCAAGCAGTACAAGAAGATGTTCGAGATCGACGGGGTCGAGCTGGAGTTCACCGACGGCGCCGTCGACGCCCTCGCCGAGCAGGCCCTCGCGCGCGGCACCGGTGCGCGTGGACTCCGGGCGATCCTCGAAGAGGTCCTCCAACCGGTGATGTTCGACGTGCCGAGCGACCCCGACATCGCCCGCGTCGTCGTCACCCGCGAGGTCGTCTTCGATCGCGTCACCCCCACCGTCGTCCGTCACGGCGGCGTCGACGGACGCCGCCGCAAGAGGCGCGACGAACGGGAATCCGCCTGACCTCTGCCCTCCCACCCCGGGGCACACGAAACGCCCGGTCACCATCGCGGTGACCGGGCGCTCGTGTGCGTGGGGCTCAGAGGGTGATGCCGGCGAGAAGGTCGCGGATCTCCTCGGGGGAGGTCGCGCGGTCCATCGTCGCGAGCTTGTCCTCGTCGAGGAAGACCTGGGCGAGTTGGGCGAGGATCGCGAGGTGGTCGTCGCCGACCCCGGCGATGCCGACGACGTAGCGCACGGGCTTGCCGTCCCAGTCGATCTCGCGGTCGTAGCGCACGAAGCTCAACCCGGTGCGGTGGATGGAGCCCTTGGCCTCGTTGGTGCCGTGGGGGATCGCGAGGAGGTTGCCCATGGCGGTCGAGACCGAGGCCTCCCGCTCGTGCATGGAGTCGACGTACGGCTGCGTCACCGCACCCTGGTCGACGAGCAGCCCTCCGGCCTCGTCGATCGCGGCGTCCCGGGTGGTGGCGGATCCGCCGAGGCGGATGCCGGACAGGGGGAGGGGCGACGAGCTCGGGTCGGTCCCGGCCGGGGTGTCCGCCGCCGGGGTGTCCGCCGCCGCGGCGGCCGGCACCGGTGTCGTCGACGGGGTCGTGCCCTCACCGCGGTTGGTGCGTCCGAGGAGGTCGACGATCTCGTCGTAGCGCGGACTGCTCATGAAGTCGCTGACCGAGACGTGGAGCGCCGACCTCGTGCGCTCGGCGGCGCGGGGGGTGAGGTCCTCGTGGCTGACGACGAGGTCGACGGTGTCGGTGAGGCTGGAGATCGCCTTGTTGACGACGGTGACGTCGGTGTACCCGGCCTGTCGGATCTTCCTGCGCAGCACCGACGCGCCCATCGCCGAGGAACCCATCCCCGCATCGCAGGCGAAGACGATGTCGTGGATCGGCCCGGAGTGCGCGCCCTCGAGCGAGGTCCCGGCGGCGCCGCCGGCGAGCGCCCCGGCGACCGAGGACTTCGTGCCCTTGTTCGCCTCCATCTGCGCGGTGGCGGCGGTGAGGTCGCCGTCGTCGTCCGCCCGATCGGTCCGCAGGAGCACCGCGGAGACCGCGAAGCTCACGGCCGCGGCGGTGAGGACACCGAGCGTGACGCCGAGGTAGCTGTCGGACGCGGTCTGCAGGTAGATCGCGATGATCGACCCGGGCGCCGCCGGGGCTCGGAGGCCCGCGCCGAAGAGGACCTCGACGAAGACGCCCGACATGCCGCCGAGGATGACCGCCGCGAGGAGCTTGGGCTTCATGAGGACGTACGGGAAGTAGATCTCGTGGATGCCGCCGAGGAAGTGGATGATCGCCGCGCCGGGGGCGGAACCGCGGGCCATGCCCTTGCCGAAGAACATGAACGCGAGGAGCACGCCGAGGCCGGGCCCCGGGTTTGCCTCGAGGAGGAAGAGGATCGACTTGCCGGTCTCCACGGCCTGGTTGGTGCCGATGGGGGTGAGGATGCCGTGGTTGATCGCGTTGTTGAGGAACAGGATCTTGGCCGGCTCGATGAAGATCGACGTGAGCGGGAGGAGGTCGTGGCGCACGAGGAAGTCGACGACGCTCGAGGCGAACGTGCTGAAGGCCTTGACGACCGGCGCCATGACGAAGAACCCGGCGATGGCGAGGAGCATGCCCCAGATGCCGGCCGAGAAGTTGTTGACGAGCATCTCGAACCCGGGGCGGATGCGGTGCGACCAGAGCGCGTCGAGCCTCTTCATCGACCACCCGCCGAGGGGGCCCATGATCATCGCGCCCATGAACATCGGGATGTCGGTGCCGACGATCACGCCCATCGTGGCGATGGCACCGACCACACCGCCGCGCATGTCGTAGACGTTCTTGCCGCCGGTGTACCCGATGAGCAGGGGCAGGAGGTAGGTGATCATCGGGCCGACCATGCCGCCGTCGGCGAAGTCACCCCAGCCGCCGATGTGCGCGACCCAGCTGTCGGGTCCCCAGACGGCGCGGGGGCCACCACCGAGGTTGAGCCATCCGCTCTCGATGAAGAGGGCGGTGATGAGACCCCAGGCGATGAACGCGCCGATGTTCGGCATGACCATGGTGGAGAGGAAGGTGCCGAACTTCTGGACCCGGACGCGGGCGGAGGCCCGGGGCTGCTGTTCGGCCGTGGCTGGTATGGCCATGGGTCGCTCCTGTCTGGTGGATCACACTCCGTCGTGGATCGCTGAAATGTTTATATCTGTCCGAGTACGTCCGGTCAAGGGCCTCTTGACGTGGGTTTCGGGATGAGCGAGGCTGTGATCGTCCGAATCCCACACAACAAGACATGAGTGGGTCCCTGGCGAAGGAGCGAGGCGATGAAGGCCCTGAGGTTCTATGCACCCGGAGACGTACGACTGGAAGACGTGCCCGAGCCGGTGTGCGGCCCGGACGAGGTGAAGATCGCGGTGAAGAACTGCTCGACGTGCGGGACGGACGTCAAGATCGTCAACAACGGACACCCCAACATCACGGGGGTGACGACGATGGGTCACGAGATCGCCGGTGAGGTCGTCGAGGTGGGGACGGACGCCGTCGGGGGCTTCCGGCCGGGGGACCGCGTCCAGGTCATCGCCGCCGTCCCCTGCGGCACGTGCCACGAGTGCACGAAGGGCTGGATGGAGGTCTGCCAGAACCAGACCTCCGTCGGGTACCAGTACGACGGCGGCTTCGCGGAGTACATGATCGTCCCCCCGCAGGTCCTCGCCGTCGACGGGCTCAACCGGGTGCCCGACAACGTGGGGTTCGACGAGGCCTCCGCCCTCGAGCCCTTCGCGTGTGCGATCAACGCCCAGGAGCAGCTCGGCATCGAGAAGGGCGACTTCACGGTCGTGTTCGGGGCCGGGCCCATCGGCTGCATGCACATCCGCATCGCTCGCGGCGTCCACGAGGTCGGACCTGTCGTCCTCGTCGACATCAACGCCGAGCGCCTCGCGATGTCCGCCGAAGCCGTGGCCCCGGACCACGTCATCAACTCCGCGGAGGAGGACGTCGTCGCCCGCATCCTGGAGCTCACCGGGGGCCGTGGGGCGGACGTCGTCATCACGGCCACCCCCGCGAACGTCACCCAGGAGCAGGCCATCGCGATGGCCGCGCGGAACGGCCGCATCAGCTTCTTCGGTGGTCTGCCCAAGACCGACCCCACGATCACCTGCGACTCCAACCTCGTGCACTACCGGCAGTTGCACATCCACGGCGCCAACGGCTCCGCGCCCCGCCACCACAAGGCCGCGTTGCAGTACGTGTCCACCGGTCGGATCCCCGTCAAGGACCTCATCACCGCGCACCTTCCGCTGGCCGACGTCCTGCAGGCCTTCGACATCGTCAAGAAGGGCCAGGCCATCAAGGTCACCGTCGAACCGTGATCCGTTGACGGGCAACAGAACCGGGGGAGGCCTCACACCGCCCCGCTGACCCGCCTCGATTCCCTGCTCAGGCAGGGCACACGTCGGCCGACTGTGTCCTTGACGACAGGGATGGTGCAGACGTGACGCGATCCGAGGGCCCCATGGAGGGGCGCCCGACGACGACCCAGGACGGGGCCGGGCGCTATCCCATCCTGCCGTCGACCGCCGTGCTGATCGTCTTCGTCGCACTCGTGGCCGCGGTGTACCTCGCCGCCCCGGACGGGATCGGTGGCGCCTTCGCGATCGTCGCCGGCATGAGCCTCCTCCTCGCGTCGGCGGTGGGGCCCCTGTGGCGCGGCGTCGGACCGCGGCCGGCGTGGATGTGCGTCACTGCCGCCGGGGTGTTCCTCGCGGCCGCGACCCTCGACGACGTCGAACCGTTCGCCTCGTGGCGGGTGGGACCGTTCGAGTACGGCGACGTCGCCACCCTCGTCGCCTACTCACTCCTGCTCACCTGGTTCGCGATGCTCATCAGGTTCGTCAGCGACCGGGACCGCTCGGCGATGTTCGACACCGGCGCGGCATGCGTGGGCGCCACGCTCGCGCTCTGGGTGACGATCCTCGCGCCGCTCTCCACGGTCGACGACCTCGCGACCGGGATCGTCTGGACGGCCTACCCACCGCTGGACGTCGCGATGATCGTCTTCGCCGTCCACCTGTGTCTCGCGTCGGGTCGCGCACCTCTGCCGCTGAGGTGGCTCGTCACCGGGCTGCTCCTCTGGCTCCTCACCGACTCGATCTACGCCGTGCAGCAGGTGCATCTCGCCGAGGGCTACGACGTGCCGGCGCTCGAACTCCTCTACCTGCTCGCCCACGCCTGTGTCGCCCGCGCCTTCACCCACCCCGCGCTCGCCGAACTCAGCCCCGCCGCGGAGGAGAGGCCGCCGAGCGGAACCAGGGGCCGGCGCGCCGCCATCGTCCTGTTCACCGGGCTCCCTGCCGTGATCGCCACCGCGATCCCGGAGGTCGGGACGGTCGACACGATCGTCCGCACGGTCCTCCTCGCTCTCATCGTCGCTCTGCTCTTCGTGCGGATCACCGGCACGATGACCGCGCTGTCGGACGCGCGGGCGGAGAGCCAGTGGCGGGCGACCCACGACCCCCTCACCGGTCTGCTCAACCGCGCCGCGCTCGTCGACGCCGTCGCGGAGCAGCGGCGACGTGACGCCGTGACCGGAGCCCGGACGGTGGTGCTCTTCCTGGACTGCGACGACTTCAAGCGCGTCAACGACACGTGGGGTCACCTCGCCGGTGACACCCTCCTCGTCGACCTCGCTCGACGACTGCCCGGCGTGTTGCGTGAGGGGGAGCGGGCCGCCCGCAACGGTGGTGACGAGTTCGTCGTCGTCTCCTCCGCGCGCAACGACGAGGATGCCCTCGACCTCGGTCGGCGCGTCCGTCGCGCCTTCGAGAGCCCGCTCCGCGTCCGTGACGACCGCGTCCACAGCATGACTCCGTCGATCGGCATCGCCTTCGCCGCGCCCGGGGACCGGTGCAGCACCGACGATCTCCTCGGCCGCGCCGACGCCGCCATGTACGCGGGCAAGCAGCGGGGCAAGGGCCGGACGGTCGTCTTCGGGGAGAACCTCGCCCGCCTCACGCACGCCCGTGCGGCGATCGGCGACCGGCTCGGCCAGGTCGCCGCCTCCGAACCGTGGGACATCGAGCTCCAGCCCGTGATGAGTGGGCCCGGCCTGCGCACCCGGTGCGGCTGGGAGGTCTTCCCCCGGTGGCACGACGAGGTGTTGGGGGAGGTGCCGCCCGAGGTGTTCCTCCCGGTCGCCGACCAGCTCGGGCTTCTGCCCACTCTCGGCGCGGGGGTGGTGCGCCGCGCGTGCGAGGCGCTCACCCGGCTTCGGGAGGCCTCCCCCGGGGAGGACCTCTGGATCTCGATCGATGTCTCTCCGGCGGAGCTCCGGGACCCCGGCTACGGTGCCGCCGTCGTCGACGCCGTGCGGGAGGCTGGCCTCACCCCCGGTTCGCTGTCACTCGAGCTCACCGAAGCCACCCTGTCCGACGTCATCGGGGTCGCCGGTGTGCTCATGGAGTTGCGTGAGGCCGGTGTCCGCATCGTCGTCGACGACTACGGCGAGGGGGCTGCCTCGCTCGGCATGCTCACCCGCCTGCCCATCGACGGCGTGAAGATCCACCGGTGTCTCGTCGTGGGGATCGACGGGAATCCCGCCGCACGGGAACGGCTCGGCGCCGTCATCGCGCTCCTGCGCACCCTCGGTCTGCACCACATCGTCGCGACCGGTGTCGAGAACCCCATCCAGGAGCGGCTGCTCGTCGAGATGGGATGCCCGGCCGCCCAAGGGTGGCTGTACGGGCCCGAGCTCGCCGTCGAGGAGGTGGTCGCCGCCGCGCTGCGCGACCAGGACGGTCTGCACGACGTCATCACCCTCGCGGTACCGCCGCCGGCCCCCCTCGCCGCGGCCCCGCCCGAAGAGCTCCGCCTCACGCCCCCGTGACCGAGGCGATCACGCACGAGGGGACCGCCCACGAGGAGATCGCCCACGGGGAGGCCGATGACGTCATCCGGTTGCTCCCGGGGCCGCTCCGCCGACGGGCGACGGGTCAGCTCGTCGGCGTCCTCGGAGGCGGTGGGACGAGATCAGCGTCACGCACCGCGACCTGGTCGGCGGCCGCGTAGGTGATCTCGCCGTCGATGCGTCCCGCGGCGCGGAGATCGGTCTCGGCGTCTCGGATCGCGGCGACCGCGGCCTCCGGACCGGCGATCGTCACCGACGACACCGTCGCCCGCATGCCGACCTTGGCGTCGGACTTCGCGCGGCGCACCCCGCCGAGCGCCTGCCCGACGGCGTCGAGCATCGCCGGGTCGCCGGCCTCGCTCGGCCGGCACTCGTCGGCCTCCGGCCACGTGGCCCGGTGGACGGATCCGGTGCGCCACCAGCTCCAGACCTCCTCGGTCGCGAACGGCAGCACCGGCGCGAGCAGGCGCAGAAGCACGTCGAGCGCGATGCGCAGGGCCGCGCGGGCGCTCGTCGTCGTCGCACCGGGTTCGTCGGCGTCGTCACCGTAGGCCCGCGCCTTGACGAGTTCGAGGTAGTCGTCGCAGAACGTCCAGAAGAACGACTCGGCGACCTCGAGAGCCCGGGTGTGGTCGTAGTTCTCGTACCCCGCCGTGGCCTGCTCCACCACGCGCGCGAGCGTGGTGAGCATCGCCCGGTCCAGCGGCTCGGTGACGAGTGGGAGCAGCGCCGACGTCTCCGAGGCCGCGCCCTCGGGGGCCTCTCCGGTCGGGGCGTCGAAGCCGAGGACGAACTTGCTCGCGTTGAGCACCTTCATCGCGAGGCGACGGCCGACCTTCATCTGGCCGGTGTCGAACGCGGCGTCGGTGCCGAGGCGCGCCGAGGCCGCCCAGTAGCGCACGGCGTCGGAACCGTGCTGCTCGAGCAGGCCCTCGGGGGTCTCGGCGTTGCCCTTGGACTTGCTCATCTTCTTGCGGTCGGGGTCGAGGATCCACCCCGAGATCGCGGCGTGCCGCCACGGCACCTCGTCGTGGAGGTGGTGGGCGCGCACGACCGTGGAGAACAGCCACGTGCGGATGATGTCCTGCCCCTGAGGACGCAGATCCATGGGGAAGAGGTGGGCGAAGAGCTCGTCGTCGCCCTCGTGCGACCCCCAACCGGTCGTGAGCTGTGGGGTGAGGGAGGACGTCGCCCACGTGTCCATGACGTCGGGGTCACCGACGAAACCGCCCGGCTCACCCCGTTGAGCCTCCTCGTAACCCGAGGGCACATCGGCGGCGGGATCGATCGGCAGCGACTCGGTCGCGGGCGTGAGAGGGGAGGAGTAGTCGACCTCGCCGTGCTCGTCGACCGGGTACCAGAGGGGGATCGGGACACCGAAGAAGCGCTGACGGCTGATGAGCCAGTCGCCGTTGAGTCCGCCGACCCAGTTCTCGTACCGCACCCGCATGAAGTCCGGGTGGAAGGCGATCTGCGTGCCGCGCTCGAGGAGGGCCTCGCGCAGGTCGGCGTCGCGGCCGCCGTTGCGGATGTACCACTGTCGGCTCGTGACGATCTCCAGCGGCTTGTCGCCCCGCTCGTAGAAGTTGGCCTTGCGCTGGGTGGCGGTGGGTTCGCCGTCCATCTCGCCCGAGTCGCGCAGCGCCTCGACGACGGCCTTGCGGGCACCGAACGTGCTCTGGCCGGCCACGTGCTCGGCGTAGAACGTCGCGCCCTCGCCGCTCAGCCACTCGGGGGTCTCGGCGAGCATGCGGCCGGTGCGGCCCACGAGCGAACGCAGGGGGAGCTGGAGCTCCCGCCACCACGTGACGTCGGTGAGGTCACCGAACGTGCAGCACATCGCGATGCCGGCGCCCTTGTCCATCTCCGCGTCGAGGTGGGCGAGGACGGGCACCTCCACCCCGAACACCGGGCTCGTCACGTGCGTGCCGAACAGCCCCTGGTACCGCTCGTCGTCGGGGTGGGCGATGAGGGCGACGCAGCTCGGGAGCAGCTCGGGGCGCGTCGTCTCGATGTGGACGGGCTCGCCGCGCGAACCGTCCTCCTCGACACGATGGAACGCGACGCGGTGGTAGTGACCGGGATAGTCGCGCGCCTCGAGCTCGGCCTGGGCCACGGCGGTCTGGTAGGTGATGTCCCAGAGCCCGGGCGCCTCGGACTGGTAGGCCGTGCCGGCCGCGAGATGCTCGAGGAAGGCCTGCTGGCTCACGGCGCGGCTGCGGTCCTCGATCGTGCGGTAGCTGATCGCCCAGTCCACCGAGAGGCCGAGGCGGCGCCACAGGCGCTCGAACGCCTTCTCGTCCTCGACGGTGCGCTCGTCGCACAGTTCGATGAACGTCGCGCGGCTCACGGGCTCCTGCTTGGAGGCGTCCTTGACGTCCTTCGCGGGCATGTCGCCGCGGTACCGCGGCTCGTAGTTCGGCGCGTAGGGCACCGAGGCGTCGCCCCGCACGCCGTAGTAGTTCTGCACGCGCTTCTCGGTGGGCAGGCCGTTGTCGTCCCAGCCCATCGGGTAGAAGACCTCACGTCCGCGCATGCGCTGGTAGCGCGCCACGCAATCGGTGTGGGTGTAGGAGAACACGTGACCGACGTGCAGAGATCCACTCGCGGTGGGCGGCGGGGTGTCGATCGCGTACACCTGATCACGGGGCAGGCGAAGGGCGCGTCCACGATCGAAGGCGTAGGTGCGCTGCTGCTCCCAGACGCCGACCCATCGCTCCTCGAGACCGTCGACCGACGGCTTGTCGGGGATCGCCGATGGGGTGGGCTGCTGGGGGCTTTCCGTCATGGGCGTCATTGTTCCATGTCAGCGGTGATGGCCCGATCGACCGGCGGTCGAGCGGCCGCGCGGCGGGGGTTGCGTCGCCGTGGGGGTGCCCGCCCCCGCGTCGTCTCATGATGCGAGAGACCCTGCCGTTCCGCGCGACACAGGCGCCGCTCGTCGTCCGAAATGGGCGTTTCGCCGGGTCGATCTCGTCAGGTGACATGCCGGGCGCCCCCTGCTGATCACCTCCCGACATGACATCCGCACCCACCTCGCGCCTCGCCGCCGGTGACCCAGCGGTCTCGAGGGGATCCTCCATCAGATCGAGCAGGGGATCGATGCGGCCGCCGCGCCGTTCGCCTCGTGGATCGAGCCGATCGTCTTCTTCACCCTGCCCCTGCCCGGCCCGCTCGCCGATCTCCCGTTCGTCGTCATCTGGCTCGTCTCCTGGGCCGCCATCATCACCGTCTACCTCGGCTTCATCCAGGTACGGGGTCTGAAGACCTCCTTCGACGTCGTCCGCGGCACGTACTCCCACGAGGACGATCCGGGCGAGATCAGCCACTTCCAGGCGCTCTCGTCGGCCGTCTCCGGCACCGTCGGCCTCGGCAACATCGCCGGTGTCGCGGTCGCGGTGACGATGGGAGGGCCCGGTGCGACGTTCTGGATGATCCTCGCCGGTCTCCTCGGCATGGCGACGAAGTTCGCCGAGTGCACCCTCGGCGTCAAGTACCGCACGATCCACGAGGACGGGACCGTCTCGGGCGGCGCGTTCCAGTACCTCCCGGTCGCGTTCTCCCGGTTCGGCAGGATCCCGGCCCGGGTGCTCACGTGGATGTTCGGCCTCGCGATCTTCTTCTTCGGCGTCGCGGGCGGGAACATGTTTCAGTCCAACCAGACGTACACGATCGTCCGCGACACCCTGGGTGGTGAGGAGGGGCCACTCGGCGGTCCCGGCGCCGCCCTCATCTTCGGCGTCCTGCTCGCGACCGGCATCGCCATCGTCATCATCGGCGGGGTCAAGTCCATCGGCCGGGTGACGGGCCGCCTCGTGCCGGCGATGGGGATCATCTACCTGCTGTCCTGTCTCGTCGTCATCGCGGTCAACATCGACCACGTGCCGGCCGCCTTCGGCGAGATCATCGACGGCGCGTTCAGCCCCGACGGTGTCATCGGCGGTGTCGTCGGCGCGCTCATCATCGGTTTCCAGCGGGCGGCGTTCTCGAACGAGGCCGGTCTCGGGTCCGCGCCCATCGCGCACTCCGCGGTCAAGACCCGTCGCCCCGTCTCCGAGGGCTTCGTCGCCCTGCTCGAGCCGTTCATCGACACGGTCGTCATCTGCACGATGACGGCGCTCACGATCGTCATCGCCGCGCCGCAGTCGTACACGAGCCTGCGTGCGCAGGTGGCCGAGGCCGCGGCGACCGGAGGCGAGGCTCCGGCTCCCGGTGGCGTCACGATCACGGCCGAGGCGTTCGCGACCGTCCTGCCCGCATGGGACTACGTGCTCATGGTGGCCGTGTTCCTCTTCGCCTTCTCCACCTGCATCACATGGGCGTACTACGGCGAGAAGGCCTGGCACTACATGGTCGGCCGCAGCAGGGTCGGCGACATGATCTACCGCCTCATCTTCTGCGGCTTCACGACCGCGGGTGCCGTCCTCAACCTCACCCAGGTCATCACGATCGCCGACTCCTTCCTGTTCGTCTGCGGGTTCATCAACCTCCTCGGCGTGGCCTTCCTCCTGCCCAAGATCCGCGAGGAGATGCGCCTCTACCTCGCCGACCGCAAGGCCGGCCGGCTCGACCACCTCGGCGTGGGGGAGGAGAGCGACGACGCGAGCGTGACGGCCCGCGAACAGGGTCGCTGAGACGCGAATCCTGTTCTGTGGCTGTCGATTCGGATCAAGAGGTGGGGGCCTGGAGTGAACTCTGACGTAGGGTGAGGGTGACTCATTCCTCGCCTGCCACGGAGTCCAGTGACCGCCCAGCCCCCGCCTCCTCGCCGAGTGCCGACCCTGCCGCCGCATCCGGCGACCCGGGCGGTCCTCGGCGCCCTCCCCGCCGACCGCGAGTCACGCGACCGCCACGACCGCGACCCTCGCGACCGCGACCCTCGAGACCGCGATCGGCGAGACCTCGTCCGTGGCGACGGTCGTCGTGACGACGTCGACCGAGTCGGGCCGCGCGCCGCGCCCTCGATCGCCGCCGTCGTCCCCTGCTTCGACTACGCCGCGTTCATCGGCGACGCGATCGAATCGCTTCTCTCCCAGACCCAGCCCTACGCCCAGGTCGTCGTCGTCGACGACGGCTCGCAGGACGGGTCGCTCGAGATCATCAGGCGCTACGCGGACCAGGTGGAGATCGTCGAACAGGAGAACCGCGGACACCTCGGCGCGAGTCTCGCCGGGCTGGCGAGGGTGCGGGCCGACTACGTGCACGTCCTCGACGCCGACGACGTCGCGTTCCCGACCCTGGTGGAGACGGTGACGCCGGCACTCTCCGAGCGGCCCGTCAAGGTGCAGTTCGCGCTCGCGGGCCTCGACGCGACGGGCGAGCTCAACGACTCCGTGTTCCCGAGCTTCGCGGCCGGCTACGACGTCGCGGCGATGCGGGAGGACAACCGCGTCGTCGGGTTCTACCAATGCCCGCCCACCTCGGGCAACGTCTTCGACACGGCGACGCTGCGGGGGCTCTCGCTCGAGCACGAGGACCCGCGTCTGCCGCTCGACGGAGCGGGGTGCGCGGTCATGCCCTACCTCGGTGAGGTCGTGACGATCGAGGAGCCGCTCGCGGGGTACCGCGTCCACGGCGTGAGCCTCAGCAACACCCAGGTCGCTCCGACCCCGGCCCAGGCCGAGAGGGAGATCGTCGAGTTCGAACGCAACTGGGAGGTCGCGGCCCGCCTCATGGGGCACCCCGCGCCGCCCTACGCCCCCGACGAGCCCGTGTTCCTCCTCGAACGGCGACTCATCCACGGGGGACTCGTGCGGCGGGCACCCGACGTCGCCCGACTCGTCCGCTACCTCCGCCGGCTGTCGCGAGCGAACATGCCCTGCTGGCAACGCGCCGCGCAAGGGGTCTGGATGAGTGTCCTGCTCGTCCCCTCGCGCCGCGCCCGCGCGCGCCTCGTGCTCCTCCGCCGATCGGGCTCGGCGAGGCCGCGATGGATGCGGTCGTTGCTGGCCGTCGTCAGGCGACGAGGAACTAGGCTCGCGTCATGAGCGCAGACCTCAAGGGCATCGCCGTCCAGGACGTCTATCCCGAGGACGTCGCGCACTGCTACGGCTGCGGCAGGCTCAACGAGGACGGACTGCAGCTCAAGACCCGGTGGGACGGGCAGGAGACCGTGTCGGTGTTCACGCCTCGACCCGAGCACACCGCGATCCCGGGCTACGTCTACGGCGGACTCGTCGCCTCCCTGCTGGACTGCCACGGCACCGGCTCCGCGGCCCTCGCCGGGTATCGGGCGCAGGACCGGGAGCCCGGCACCGAGCCGCCGCTCCGGTACGTGACCGCCAACCTCACCGTCGACTTCCTCGCCCCCACGCCAATGGGCGTGCCGCTCGAGGTGCGCGGCACGATCGCCGAGGTCACGGCGAAGAAGGTCGTCGTCGAGGAGAGCCTCACGGCCGACGGCGTCACCGTCGCCAGGGGCCGCGTCGTCGCCGTGCGGATGCCGGAGACGATGTCGCGCGGGTGACGAGTGACGACGCCCCCGTGAGTGGCGGCGTCAAGAAGGCGTCAAGACGCATCAATCGCCCGTCAACGCAGTCCGCGACCCCGCCGATCGGGCCTTGACTGGCGGCGTGATCGAACAACTCGTCGCGGGCTTCACCGCGCTCGCCCTCATCGTCTATCTCGTCTACGTGCTCCTCCGGCCGGAGCGGTTCTGATGAGCGACGTCGCCGCCGCCGTCGCGACGTTCGGTCTCGTCGCCGGCATCCTCGCGCTCACTCACGCCCCGCTCGGCGCCTACCTCGCGCACGTGTTCACGACCCCGAAGCACCTGCGCGTGGAACGCGGCGTCTACCGCCTCGTCGGTGTCGACCCGGACTCCGAGCAGCGATGGAGCGTCTACGCGGTGAGCGTGGTCGCGTTCTCCGTCGTCAGCGTCCTCGGACTGTGGGTGCTCATCCTCGCCCAGGACGTGCTCCCGTTCGCGAACGACCGCCACCAGAGCGTCGACGGCGCGCTCAACACCGCCGTCTCGTTCGTCACCAACACGAACTGGCAGAGCTACGGCGGGGAGTCGGGGGCCACCCACCTCGTGCAGATGCTCGGTCTCACGGTCCAGAACTTCGTCTCCGCCGCCGTCGGCCTCGCCGTCGCCATCGCGCTCGTGCGGGGGATCGCCCGGCACGGCACCGACCGCATCGGCAACTTCTGGGTCGACCTCGTGCGCGGATGCCTGCGGGTTCTCCTGCCGTTGGCCTTCGTCGGTGCGCTGCTCCTGCTCTTCGGCGGCGTCATCCAGAACCTCGCCGAACCACGCCTCATCTCCACGGTCACCGGAGGTCAGCAGATCCTCCAGGGCGGCCCGGTCGCGAGCCAAGAGGTCATCAAGCTCCTCGGCACCAACGGCGGCGGGTTCTTCAACGCGAACTCCGCGCATCCCTTCGAGAACCCCAACCCGACGACCAACGTCATCGAGATCCTCCTCGTGCTGATAATCCCGTTCGCCCTGCCGCGGACCTACGGTCTGCTCGTCGGCGACCGTCGCCAGGGCTGGACCGTGCTCGCCCTCATGGGCACGCTGTTCACCGGTGCCTGGCTGGTCACCCTCAGCTCCGAACTCGCGCTCGCCGGCACCCCCCAGGGCGCACTCGAGGGCAAGGAGCTGCGTTTCGGCATCCCGGCCTCGGTGATCTTCGGCACCGCGACGACGGGGACCTCCACCGGCGCGGTGAACTCGATGCACGACTCCTACTCCCCGCTCGGCGGCGGCATGTACATGCTCAACATGCTGCTGGGCGAGATCAGCCCCGGCGGCGTGGGAACCGGCCTGTACAGCGCGCTCATCATCGTCGTCATCACGGTCTTCGTCGCCGGACTCATGGTGGGCCGCACCCCCGAGCTGCTCGGCAAGCAGATCGGCCGCCGTGAGATCACGTGCGCCGCGCTGTTCATCCTCGTCATGCCCGCCCTCGTGCTCGCCGGCACCGGCATCTCCGTCGTCCTGCCGAACGCGCTGGCGTCGCTGACGAACTCCGGCCCCCACGGGCTCTCGGAGATCATGTACGCCTACACCTCCGGCGCGAACAACAACGGCAGCGCCTTCGCCGGCCTCGCGGCCGACACGCCGTGGTACAACCTCACGATCGCGTTCGCGATGTTCGTCGGGCGCCTGCTGCCGATCACGCTCGCCCTCGCGCTCGCCGGGTCGCTCGCCGCGCAGCCCCGCCGCGCCGTCACCGCCGGGACGATGCCCACCCACACGCCGGTCTTCGCCGGTCTTCTCGTCGGCATCGCCGTCATCATCGCCGGGCTGACGTTCTTCCCCGCCCTCGCCCTGGGCCCGATCGCGGAGGCCACGCTGTGACCCGCCGCCCGCTGTCAGGAGATTCCGTGAGCACGTCCTCCGACTCACCCACCGACGCCACCCCGCACGGGACCGCAGGGGCCTCGACGGCCGTCGCCGTGTCCGATCCCGTCCCCGAGGAGCAACAGGCTCCCGTCCACGACAAGCACCGGGGGGAACGACGACACCCCGCCGCGACGCAGTCCTCCCTGGCCAGTCTCGCCCTCGCGAGCCTGCCGCAGGCGTTCGCCAAGCTCGACCCCCGGCACGCGTTCCGGAGTCCCGTGCTGTTCGTCGTGTGGATCGGCTCGGTGATCACCACGGCGCTGACGATCGTCCACCCGACGATGTTCTCCGTCTCGGTGACGGTCTGGTTGTGGCTGACGCTGCTCTTCGCCAACCTCGCCGAGGCCGTCGCCGAGGGGCGGGGCAAGGCCCAGGCCGCCACCCTGCGGGCGACGAAGCAGGACACCACCGCGTTGCGACTTCGTTCCGACGGCTCAAGCGAGGAGATCCCCGCCGCGCAGCTCACCATCGGCGACCTCGTCGTCGTCGAGGCCAATGGACCGCATGCGGTCATCCCCGGTGACGGCGACGTCGTCGAGGGTGTCGCCACCGTCGACGAATCCGCGATCACGGGTGAGTCCGCCCCCGTCATCCGTGAGTCCGGCGGTGACCGGTGCGCGGTGACCGGCGGGACGACCGTGCTCTCGGACCGCATCGTCGTGCGCATCACGACGAAGCCGGGCGAGAGCTTCATCGACCGCATGATCGCCCTCGTCGAGGGTGCGGCGCGGCAGAAGACCCCGAACGAGATCGCCCTGGGGATCCTGCTGGTCACGCTCACGATCATCTTCCTGCTCGCGGTCGCCGCCCTCGCGCCGATGGCGGCGTACTCCGGGGTGCAGCTCGGCGTCATCACCCTCGTCGCGCTCCTCGTGTGCCTCATCCCGACGACGATCGGTGCCCTGCTCTCGGCGATCGGCATCGCCGGCATGGACCGTCTCGTGCAGCGCAACGTCCTCGCGAAGTCCGGCCGCGCGGTCGAGGCCGCCGGCGACGTGAGCACCCTTCTCCTCGACAAGACCGGCACGATCACGTTCGGCAACCGCCGCGCCACCGAGATCCTCCCGGTCAGCGGTCACACGCAGCGGGAGGCGCTCGACGCCGCCTACGACTCCTCCCTCGCCGACGAGACCCCCGAGGGGCGGTCGATCGTCGAGCTCGTGGCCCGGATGCGACGGGGTCTCCAGACGGGCGACACCGGTGCCACGGGGGACGCCGGCGTCGCCGACCTCGACGGCGACATCGTTCGCGCCCGTGAGGAGGCCGTCGCCGCCGGCGCCGAGTTCGTCGAGTTCTCCGCGCAGACACGGATGTCGGGCGTCGACCTCGCCGACGGTGGCGGGGTGCGCAAGGGCGCGGGGTCGGCCGTGGGCGCCTGGGTGCGCGCCGCCGACGGCGAGGTCCCCGAGGACATGACCCGTCTCGTCGACGGCATCGCCGCCTCCGGGGGCACCCCGCTCGTCGTCGCCCGTCAGGGGCGCGACGGCGGCCGGCACGTCGTCGGCGTCGTCCACCTCAAGGACGTCGTCAAGCCCGGGATGAAGGAGCGCTTCGACGAGCTGCGCCGGATGGGTATCAAGACCGTGATGATCACCGGCGACAACCGGCTCACGGCCCAGGCCATCGCCGACGAGGCGGGGGTCGACGACTTCCTCGCGGAGGCCACCCCCGAGGACAAGATGGCCCTCATCAAGAAGGAGCAGTCCGGAGGCCACCTCGTCGCGATGACCGGCGACGGCACGAACGACGCCCCCGCCCTCGCCCAGGCCGACGTCGGCGTCGCGATGAACACCGGCACCTCCGCGGCGAAGGAGGCCGGCAACATGGTCGACCTCGACTCCGACCCGACCAAGCTCATCGAGATCGTCGCGATCGGCAAGCAGCTGCTCATCACCCGAGGAGCGCTCACGACCTTCTCCATCGCGAACGACGTCGCCAAGTACTTCGCGATCATCCCGGCGATGTTCGTCACCGTGTTCCCCGGCCTCGGCACCCTCAACGTCATGCGGCTGCACAGCCCCGAGTCGGCGATGCTCTCGGCGGTCGTGTTCAACGCGCTCATCATCGTCGCGCTCATCCCGCTGGCGCTGCGGGGCGTCGGCTACCGGCCGCTGTCGGCGAGCGCGCTGCTGCGCCGCAACATCCTCGTCTACGGACTCGGCGGCGTGGTCGCCCCGTTCCTCGGCATCAAGATCATCGACCTCCTCGTGTCCACCCTCCCCGGATTGGCCTGACATGCGCACCCTTTCCCGCCAGTTCCTCGCCGCCCTCCGCGCGTTCCTCGTCCTCTCGGTGCTGCTCGGCCTGCTCTGGCCGTTCGCCTTCACGGCGGTGGCCCAGGTGGCGGCCCCCGCGCAGGCGAACGGGTCGCTCATCCGCACGGCCGACGGCACGGTGGTCGGCTCCTCCCTGCTCGGGCAGAAGACCGAGGGCCCGCAGTGGTTCGCGCCCCGCCCCTCGGACTCCGACTACGCCGGCGACACCTCCGGGTCGAGTCAGCTCAGCCCCGTCTCCGGGGAGCACCTCGCGACCGTGCAGGAGCGGCGCGACGCGCTCATGGCCGAGAACCCGCACGCCCGTGGGCCCGTCCCGGCCGACGCCCTCGCGGGCAGCAGCTCCGGCCTCGATCCCCACATCAGCCCCGAGTACGCCGCCTGGCAGACCCCGCGCATCGCGGAGGCCCGGGGGATGTCCGAGGCCGACGTCGCCGCGATCGTCGCCCGTCACACCCAGGGCCGCACGCTCGGCTTCCTCGGGCAGCCGCGGGTGAACGTCACCGAGCTCAACGCCGACCTCGCCGCGCACGCCGGCCGCTGATCCTGCGGCGATGACGAGTCGGACACGATGATCGAAGAGACGACGTCGATGACGGAGAACGACTTCGGACCGGGCGCGCGGGGCGTCGCGCCCCGCGCTCCCGGTGCCGACGCAGCGGCACGGGACAATCGCGGGATGAGACGGGGAACGCTGCGGATCTATCTCGGCGCAGCGCCGGTTGTGGGCAAGACCGTGAAGATGCTCGGCGAGGGCCGCCGCCGGGCCGAACGCGGCACCGACGTCGTCGTCGGGTTCGTCGAGACCCACGGGCGCGCCTTCACCGCCGCCGAGCTGCGCGGCCTCGAGGTGATCCCGCGACGGGAGATCGAGTACCGCGGGGCGAAGCTCACCGAGATGGACGTCGACGCCATCCTCGAGCGCGCCCCCCAACTGGCCCTCGTCGACGAGCTCGCCCACACCAACGTCCCCGGCAGTGCCCGCGCCCGCCGTTACGAGGACATCGAGGTGCTCCTCGACGCGGGGATCGACGTGATCTCCACGGTCAACATCCAGCACCTCGAGTCGCTCAACGACGCCGTCGCGGCGATCACCGGGGTGACGCAGCGGGAGACCGTTCCGGACCAGGTGGTCCGACGCGCCGAGCAGATCGAGCTCGTCGACATGACCCCCGAGGCCCTGCGGCGACGCATGGCCCACGGCAACGTCTACAAGGCGGAGAAGGTCGACGCCGCACTCGCGAGCTACTTCCGCCCCGGCAACCTCGCCGCCCTGCGCGAGCTGGCGCTGCTGTGGCTGGCCGACCGCGTCGACGAGACCCTCGAGCGCTACCGCGCCGATCAGGGCATCCACGCCTCCTGGCCCACCCGGGAGCGGGTGGTCGTGGGGCTCACCGGTGGCCCCGAGGGGGAGCAGGTCCTCCGGCGCGCCGCGCGCATCGCCTCCCGCGGCGCGGGTGGGGAGCTGCACGCCGTGTTCGTCACGAGCGCGGACGGGCTCACGGGGCCCGATTTCGCCACGGTCGCGGCGCAACGCGCCCTCACCGCCGACCTCGGCGGGACGTTCCACACCGTCTCCGGCGACGACGTGGCCGCCGCGATCCTCGACTTCGCCCGCAGCGTCAACGCCAGTCAGATCGTCGTCGGCACCTCTCGCCGTCCCCGCCTGGCCCACCTGTTCGCGCCGGGCGTGGGGGAGGGCGTCGTCGCCGGATCGGGCGACATCGACGTCCACATGGTCACCCACGACCTCGCCCGCAACAGCCGGCCGCGGCCGCGGTCGCGGGCGGCCCTCAGCGCCCGACGCCGCGTGTGGGGGTACGCCGTCGGACTCCTCGGTGTCGTCGCGCTCACCGGACTGCTCATGCTCCTGCGCGACCACCACGACCTTCCCCTCGACTTCCTGCTCTACCTCGGGCTCACGGTCGCCACCGCCCTCGTCGGAGGCCTGTGGCCGGCGATCGTGACGGCGGTCGTCGGGTCCCTCGCGCTCAACTGGTTCTTCACACCGCCGCTGCACACGTTCACGATCGCGGCGGGGCAGAACGTCGTCGCGCTCGTCGTGTTCGTCCTCGTCGCGGCCGCCGTGTCCTCCGTCGTCCACGTGAGTGCCCGGCGGACCCGGCAGGCCCTCGCGGCCGAACGCGAATCCGCCGCGCTCACGCAGGTGTCGCACGCGATGCTCGCCTCGCCCGATCCGCTCGGATTCCTCGTCACCGAATGCCTCGACCTGTTCGACATGCGCGCCGCGGGAATCGTCCGGCGCGACCCGGAGTCACCCCGCCTCGAGGTGCTCGCCGCCACGGAGGGATTCGATCCCGACGAGCGGGAGTCCGCCGTCGTCGAACCGGTCGAGGAGGACACCGACCTCGTCCTCGTCGGCCGCGTCCTCCGCGGGGAGGACCAGCCCCTCCTGTCCGCCTACGCCTCGCACGCCGCGGCCGTCCTCACCCGGCGCCGGCTCCAGGCGGAGGCGGCGACCGCCTCCGTCCTCGCGAGCGACAACCGGGCCCGCACGGCGCTGCTGTCGGCGGTCTCCCACGACCTGCGCACCCCGATCGCCGCGGTCAAGGCCGCGGTGAGCAGCCTGCGGTCGGCCGACGTCGCCTTCTCGCCCGAGGACGAGGCCGAACTCCTCGCCTCCATCGAGGAGGCCGCCGACCGGCTGGACGCCCTCGTCGGTAACCTCCTCGACGCCTCCCGCCTGCAGACGGGGGTCGTCCGTCCCCGGTGTCACCCTCTCGACGTCACCGAGGAGGTGCGCGCGATCCTCGACGGCGTGAGCGCGCCGGAGCGCGTCCACGTCTGGGCGCAGGGGGTCTGCCCCGGGTGGGCCGACCCCGGCCTGCTCGAACGCTGCCTCGCGAATCTCGTCGAGAACGCGCTGCGGCACGCGAGGGGCGACGTCGTCGTCAACGTCGCGACCCTCGGAGATCGCACGCAGATCCGCGTCGTCGACTCCGGCCCCGGGGTCCCCACCGCCGACCTCGACCGCATCTTCCAACCGTTCCAGCGACGCGGCGACGCCCCCGCCGGGGACGGCGTGGGCCTCGGCCTCGCCGTCGCCCGCGGCCTCGCCGAGACCATGGACGCGACCGTCACCGCCGACGAGACCCCCGGCGGGGGCCTCACGATGGTCGTCGACCTGCCCGCACATCGACCGGGGAGTGTGCCAGGCTCGCAGGCATGACCCGCATCCTCGTCGTCGACGACGAGCCGGCCATCGCCCGCACGCTCCGTATCAACCTCGCCTCCCGCGGCTACGACGTCCAGCTCGCGGGCGACGGACGGTCGGCGCTGTCGGCGTGCGAGGAGGAGCTCCCCGACCTCGTCGTGCTCGATCTGGGGCTTCCCGACATCGACGGGGTGCAGGTGCTGGCGCGGCTGCGCGAGCGGTGCGCCGTGCCCGTCGTCGTCCTCTCCGCCCGACACGACTCCGACGACAAGGTCGAGGCCCTCGACCTCGGTGCCGACGACTACGTCACCAAGCCGTTCGGGATGGACGAGTTCATGGCCCGGTTGCGGGCCGCCCTGCGCCGCGGCGGCGCCGATCAGACCGAGGCCCTGCCACCGGTGGAGACCCCCGACTTCGTCCTCGACCTCCGCGAACGGCGGGCCACGCTCGCCGACGGCACCCGGGTCAACCTCACGCCCACGGAATGGCGGCTCGTCGGTGCCCTCGCGAAGCGGCGGGGCAGCCTCGTCCCGCGGGCCGAGCTGCTGCACGAGGTCTGGGGGCCGGGGTACGGGCGGGAGTCCAACTACCTGCGCGTCTACGCCAACCAGCTGCGCCGCAAGCTCGAACCGGTGCCGAGCGAACCGCGGTACCTGCTCACCGAGCCCGGTCTCGGATACCGGTTGGTGGTGTGAGGCTTCTTCGGCCGGGGGAGGGAGCGGCCGATAGGGACGGGACACCGACTCCGTCCCGGGAGACCTCATGCGGCGCACCGCCCGTTCCTCGCTGGCCTCGTTCCTCACCGTCACGGCCCTCCTCGCGGGGTCCCTCGCCGCGATCGCGCCGACCGGGTCGGCGCAGGCCGCGCCCCGGCACGACCGTCCGCGGACGGCGGCCACGGTGAGCACCCCCCGATGGCAGGAGGGCGAGGTGAACGGGCCGTGGCGGCTCGCCTACCACGGCTACGGCAGCGTCAGCTACGGAGACGACACCGTCAGGCTCGCGCCGATGGTGTCCTCGCAGCCCGACGAGACCCACGCCTCGCTCGTCACCTCGCGGACCACGTACCGGGACATCGACGTCACCACGCTCATGCGCACCGACACCCAGTTGCGCACCGGCACCGCCCCCAACCCGTGGGAGAGCGCCTGGCTGCTGTGGCATTACACCGACGACCTCCACTTCTACGCCCTCGCCCTCAAGCCCAACGGATGGGAGCTGTCGAAGGAGGACCCGGCCTACCCCGGCGCACAGCGCTACCTCGCCACCGGGTCGAGCCCGGCCTTCCCCATCGGCAGCACCGCGCGCGTGCGGGTGCGGCAGAGTGGCGCGACCATCCGTGTCGACGTCGACGGGCGCCCGCTCGTCACGTACACCGACCGGGAGCGCCCGTACGGCGCCGGGTCCGTCGGCCTCTACACCGAGGACGCCGCCGTGACGTTCTCGCGGGTGCGGATGTTCGGGGCACCGCTGCGCTGAGGCGCGGGCTCGCTCCCTCCCCCCGCACGCGTGGAGGGGACCGATAGCGTGAGGCATGCGCGTCGTCGTGATCGGTGGGGGCATCGGGGGACTGGCCCTGGCCCAGGGACTGGTGAAGCGCGGTGTGGACGTCGTCGTCCTCGACCGTGACACCGACCTCGCCCACACGGGCGGGTACAAGCTGCACCTGGGGCCGAGGGCGTGCGACGCCGCACGCGCGGTGCTGCCGGCGTCGCTGTGGTCGACGCTGCGCTCACGCGCCGTGCGGACGACGGGTTTCGAGATCACGGTGCGCGATCATCGCGGGCGGCTGCTGGGCCGGGGGACCGAGGAGGAGGGTGAGGCCCTCGACGTCGACCGCATCACGCTGCGGCTCGTCCTCGCGGGTGGTCTCGACCATCGTCTGCTCACCGGCGTCGAGTGCGTCTCCTGCGAGGAGACCGACGACGGCGTCGTGGTGACCGCCACGAGCGGACTGCAGGTCGAGGGCGACGTGGCGGTGATCGCCGACGGTGCGCGCTCGGTCTTCGCGCCGCGGCTGGCGGGCGGCCCGACGGCCACGGACACCGGTCTGGTCGGGGTGGCCGGGCGCACGGAGGTCACCGGCCTGGACGCCGAGGCGCGTGGGCTGCTCCACGAACGGCCGTTCCTCGCCGTCGGGCCCGGTGGGGTCGGACTGTTCGCCTCCTGGCACGCCCCCCGCCCCGTCGTGCCCGGTGCGGCCGGGAGCGCCGACCCCGTCGTCATCTGGGGAGTCATCAGCACCGCCGCGCAGTTGCCGCCACGGCTGCACACCCTCCCCGGCACCGACCTCGGTCGGGCCGCGCACGAGCTGCTGACCCGGCGCGGATGGGCTCCCGCCCTCGCCGGGCTCCCGCAGCTGGCCCGGACGGAGTCGATCGCCGGGTTCCAGTTCCTCGCCGCCGACCCGCGCCACATCGCCCCGTGGATCCCGGGCCGGGTGAGCGCCATCGGCGACGCCACCCATGCCATGCCCCCCACCGGCGGCCGCGGAGCGGGGACCGCGATCAGGGATGCCGCCGACCTCGCGACCCGGTTGGGCGAGGCCGCACGGGGGTGGACGACGATCCCCGAGGCGTTGCAGGGCAACGTCGCGGCCATGCGTGGCTACGCCCCGCAGGCCGTGCGGGAGTCGCTCGAACCGATCCGATGGATCAAGGCCGGCGCGAACCCCGTCGGTCGCTCGGCAACCCGGGTCGGACTGCCCGTGCTGGCCGGTCTGGCCGCACTCCGGCGCCGCCGGGGTGCGGCCGCATGAGCGAGCCGAGTCCGCCGCGGGAACACGTCCGGACCGTGCCCCCGGGCCCCGCTCAGTCCGTGACCGTGATCTCGCGCTTGAGGATCTTGCCGGTCGGGCCGAGGGGGAGGGCCTCGACCATGCGGATGATGCGGGGGTACTTGTAGGCCGCGAGGCGCTCCTTGGCGTGGCCGCGCAGCTCGTCCTCGGTGACCGTCGAACCCGGCTTGAGGGTGATGACCGCCGCGATCTCCTCGCCGTGGGTCTCGTGGGGGACGCCGACGACGGCGGCGCTCGCGACCGCCGGGTGCTCGTACAGCACCTCCTCGACCTCGCGGGGGTACACGTTGTAGCCGCCGCGGATGATCATGTCCTTGGCGCGGTCGACGATGAAGTAGAACCCGTCGTCGTCGCGGCGGGCGAGGTCGCCGGTGCGGAACCAGCCGTCCTTCATCGTGAGTTCGGTGGCCTCGGGGTTGCCGTAGTAGCCCTTCATGACGTTGTGACCCTTGATGGCGATCTCGCCGATCTCGCCCTCGGGGGTCTCCTCCCACACCGGGTCGATGAGCCTCATCTCGACGCCCTCGACCGGCTGCCCGATCGAGCCGGGTTTGCGGTCGCGGTCGGCCTGGTTGAAGGAGGCGACGGGGCTCGTCTCCGACAGGCCGTAGCCCTCGAGGATGGGTGCGGTGTAGACCTTCTCGAAGGCGTTGAGGACCTCGACGGGCAGCGCCGCACCACCGGAGATGCAGCGGCGCAGGGTCGAGGTGTCGTAGTCGGCGGGGTTGCCCACCTGGGCGAGGGCGATGTACATCGTCGGCACCCCACCCATGAGGGTGACCTGGTCCCGCTCGATGATCTCGAGGGCCTTGGCCGGGTCGAACCGGGGCAGGAGCGTGAGCGTCGCGCCCCGGAGGACCGAGGCGTTCATCATGCAGGTCTGCCCGAACACGTGGAACAGCGGCAGACCGCCGAAGACGACGTCGCCCGGCTCGAGCCCGAGGATCGAGGACGAGGCGCTGACCTCGGCGTTACGGCCCATGTTCGCGTGGGTGAGCTCGGCGCCCTTGGGGGCTCCGGTCGTGCCGGAGGTGTAGAGGATCACCGCCGTGTCGTCCCCGTCGCGGTCGACGAGGTCGATGCCGTCGTGGGTCGCGGCGTCGGTGAGGAAGGACTCGCCGACCTCGACGTAGGTGACGCCCTCCTCTTCCGCGGCCTTCGCGGCCTCACCGCTGATCCCACTCCACCCGAACAGCACCCGGGCGCCGCTGTCGCGGAGCATGTGCCCGAACTCCCGGGCGCGGAACAGGGGGTTGGTGGGGACGACGATCCCGCCGGAGTGGAGGGCCGCGTAGTACACGACCGGCATCTGGGGGATGTTCGGCAGGGACACCGCGACGCGGTCGCCGGGCTCGACCCCCAGCTCCCGGATCCACCCGGCCGTCCGCGCGGCGAGGTCGCCGAGTTCGGCATAGGTCAGCGAGACGTCGTCCATCCTCACCGCGACGAGGTCGGGGTGGGCGGCCGCCGTGGCCACGAGGTTCTCGGCGATGTTCATGGTCGTCCTCCGGTCTGCGGTGCGGGCGTTCATCCTCACCGACGCGACCCCGCACGTCCATCGGGCGCGCGGGGTCGCAGGGGGATTCACGGGCGCATGCGCCGAAGCGGCGGGTCGGGCCCGGGGCGGCCGGGTCAGGCCTTCTGCTCGCCGAGGCGGGAGAGCAGGAGGATCTGCGCCACGACGAGGTCCTCCAGCTCCTTGGGGTCGACGGACTCGTCGGGGCCGTGGATGCGGGCCTTCTCCTCGTCCTCGGCACCCCAGAGGATCGCCTCCGAGCCGGGGGAGGTGTCGAGGAGCACCTGGACCAGCGGGATCGAGCCGCCGGAACCGTGGCTCGTGCACGGGGCGCCGAACGCGTCGCCGAGGCACTGCTCGGCGAGCTGGGTGACGGGACCCCCCTGCGGGGCCTGCCAGGCGCCGAAGAGCTTGACGTCGCCGATCTCGAGCTGGACGCCACGCGGGGCGTGCTCGCGCAGGTGGGTCTCGACGGCGTCGAGCTGGGCCTTGGGGTCGCTTCCGGGGACGATGCGGACGCTCACCCGGGCGGTGGCCTCGGGGATGACGATGTTCGAGGCCCCGGCGACCGGTGGGGCGTCGATGCCGATGACCGTGGCGGCCGGACGGCTCCACAGACGGCTCGCGAGGTGGCCGGTGCCCGAGAGTTCGACCCCCTCCAGCACGGCGGCGCTCGCCCGGAAGTCGGCCTCGTCGATGTCCTCCCCCTCGGGCCACCGGTAGGAGTCGAGCCCCTCGATGACCGTCGCCCCGTGCTCGTCGTACATGCTCGAGAGCAGCTGGATCATCGCGACGAGGGCGTCGGGGGCCGCGCCCCCGAACAGGCCCGAGTGCAGCGCGGACTCGATCGTGCGGATCGTGACCGTCACCGAGACGTCGCCGCGCAGACCCGTCGTGAGCGCGGGGGCGCCGACGCGCTGGTTGCCCGAGTCCGCGACGACGAACACGTCGGAGCGGAAGTCCTCGGCGTGGTTCTCCACGTACTCCTCGATGTGGCTGCCGGTCTCCTCCTCACCCTCGATGACGAGACGCACCGTGACCGGCGGCTTGCCGTCGAACGCCGCGAGCGTCGCGAGGTGGGCGACGACGCCGGACTTGTCGTCGGCGGCGCCGCGACCGTACAGGCGGCCGTCCTCCTTCTCCGTGAGGGTCCACGGGTCGGTGGTCCACCCCTGCCCCTCGGGTGCGGGCTGCACGTCGTAGTGCGCGTACAGGGTGACGACGGGGGAGCCCTCCGGCCCGGGGATCTCGGCGAAGATGCTCGGGTAGGCCCCTTCGCCGAGGTCGAGGAGACGCACCCCCTCGACGCCCGCGCGCCGGAACATGGCAAGCAGATCCTCGGCGATCGCGTCCATCGGTTCACGTGGGAAGCCGGGGAACGCGATCGAGGAGTGCCCGACGAGCGTGCGCAGGTCGTCGATCACCTGCGGCATCGCCTTCTGGGCGTATTCGCGGGCGTGGGTGAGATCCATGGTGGCCTTCCTTCTCCGGGGACGTGGGTCCCGGCCATCGTCTCTCGTCGTCTCCGGGACCGTCCGAGGAACCCCGCAACACGGCCGGAGGCGATGGGCGACGCGACGCCGGCGGATGTGCGCCCGGGCGGATGCCGCGGAGGGTGTGGATCGCTCTCAGGGCGATCACGGCGTCCTCGCTTGGAAAGTCTCTGCGACACAACGCGTTTCGCGGTGATGGTCGCGGATTCTCCCCGCTGCCGGGCTAGAGTTCGAGCGACGCACTGCCGGCATGAGGGGACCCGGCGGAAGCACTCGAGGCGGTGACAGGCAGACATGCCGTCGTGCCGTCCGCACGCGCACCCACCCGTGCGGCGTTTCTCCGGTTCGGGCACCGTCCCCGGACGTCTCCGTGGGTCGGTTCTCATGAGGAGGGCAGCGGTGCAGACCTTGATCGCCTATGCCATCGCCGCACGAGCGGCGGCTCCCGTGGAAGACGGATGCCGCCGTGTCGAGCGGGCCTACGACGGGCGCTGGCAGGAATCCCCCGTTCGCCATCTGCACAATGCGCCCCATGGTGGATTGATCCTGTGGGAGGGGGGTCGATCCTCACGCTGGCCGGCCTGGAGTGCCACGGGCGCGAGGAGCGTCGCCTCCCTCTATGCACCCGTGGGATATGAGCGCGTCGTGCAGGCCGAGCCCCTGGCGACGGCGCCGACGCGGCTGGCCACTGAGCTCGACCGATGCCCCTCAGGGATGGACGAGATCCTGCCACCGTTCGTCCTCGGGTCCCTGGACGAGGACGGCGACCGGCTGCGCCTGACCACTGATTCCCTCGGAATCGGTCGCCTGTTCGAGTTGCGCACCCGGTGGGGGTGGGTCTGGAGCAATCGACCGGAAGCCGCCCTGGCGTTCGCCGGAGAGCCGTACCGGATGGATGAGGTCGCGTGGGCGCACAACGCCGTGGCGGATGAGGTCTTCGGACACAGCTCCCCGTACCAGGGGGTCCGTCTGGTCGATGCCGGCACGACCATCACCTGGGACGGGCATGCCCAGCGGCTCGCGGCAGTCTCTCGGGATCCGGTGACGAGTTGGTCGATCCCTGGTGCGCCGGGGGAGCTGTCCGCGTCGATGGATGCGGCGGTCGACTCCCTGACCACCGTGGCCGCATCGATCGGGCACCTCTTTCCCGGGACGCCGACCGTCGCGCTCACCCGTGGCCGGGACTCACGCCTGGTCGCAGCCGCGTTCCTCGCGGCCGGAACCGACATCACGCTGACCACACACGACGCCCTTCCCGAGGACCTGGCCGTGGCCCGAGACCTGATCGCCACGCTGACCGACCCGCCCGAGCATCGGGTCAAACACGTCGCCTCCGGTGACGTGGCACCCCCGAAAGCCTGGGCGGCCATTCCCAACGCGAACGCGTGGCACGACTACGCCGAAGGGCTGCGCCCTTACAGCTATCTGCACTACCGCGCACCCCGACACCTCGACATCCCCCGCCCCCCGACCATCGGCCGCGCCGGAGGCGAAGTGGCCCACGGCTTCTTCTACCTCGCCGGCAGGGACATCCTCGAGAACCTGCCCCCGGCGGAGATGATCTCCCGTTTCACCGACGGGATCCTGCGCCGATACCACCGCGTCGCCGGGCCTCGACCCGCCGCCGTGGCACTCGTCCGGGAACGCATCCGGACGTCCCTGTTCGACATCGCCGCCCACGGCTATGACGACTTCACCGTCCTGGACCTGTTCTACCTACGCCAACGTCTGCGCCGGTGGGGCACCACCGGAGAACGCCCCGGCACCATCTCCCCCCTGATCGCCCCCGCCTTCATCCGCGCCTGTATCGGCTTGACCCCGGAGCAGCGCCAGGCCAACCTCCTGCACCGCGAACTCACCCGCCGTCTGGTCCCCCAGTGGGCCGACGCGCCCTACTACCCGGCCGAGTACGCCGGCACCACGACCACCCGCACCCCCATCGCGCCCAGGATCATCCGCGTCGCCGACGCCACCGACCGCGACGCCGTCAACAGCCTCGTCCACGACCCCACGACCTGGGAATCCGTCCTGCGCCCCGAGGTGGTCCGACAACTCTGGGCGGACTCCCTCGCCGGGCACACCGATGCACGCGAAGAGCGTGTCCTTCGCGCCATGATCTGGCGAGCGGCGTTCAGCGACCGCCTTCACCTCCTCGATGGACGCGCCGTTCGGCAGCGTCCGCACATTCCCTGGACACCACAGTCGGAACTGATCCCACCGCCCCACACCTCCGTGACGGGGGCCCCTCAGGCCGAGCGCAGCGAGAGGTCCGACACCGCCCCGGGGGGCACGTCACCCACCGACCCGGACGTCAGGTCGAGGACTGGACCACTGGCGACGGCGGCTCGCCGGGCCGCCCGAAGCTGCGCGTGGACACGCCTGCGAAACACGCCGATCGGTGATCCCGTCAAAGCGGTGGCTCGCCGCGCGCGGCGCCACGGCCTGAAGATCTGACCGTGTTCCCGTGGGACGCAGCCGGCTTCGCCTCGGGCAGGTCGCGCCTCCCACGGCTCCCTTCCCCCGAATCCAGGGCCTCGACCGAGCCTCGCTCAGGCGGTGTACGTCTTGCCCGGGTTGCAGATGCCGTGCGGGTCGAACACCGCCTTGATCTGCCGCATCCTCGCGATGGCGGCGTCGCCGACCTGTCGGCGCAGGTAGGGGGCCTTGATCGTGCCGATGCCGTGCTCGCCGGAGATCGTGCCGCCGAGGGCGATCGCGAGGTCGGCGAGGTCGCCGAACGCGGCGAACCCGCGGGCGCGGGAGTCGGGGTCGGCGGGGTCGAAGAAGATCGACGGATGGAGGTTGCCGTCACCGCCGTGGCCCGACATCGTCACCTCGACGCCGTGGGCGGCGCAGAGCGCGCGACCCTCCTCGACGAGGCGGGGGAGGGCGCGGATCGGGACGCACATGTCCTCGATGAGGTTGGGTCCGCGCGCTTCGAGGGCGACGTTGAGCGCGCGTCGCCCGGCGAGGAGCGCGTCGGCCTCCTGGGCGTCGTCGGCGAGTGCGACCTCGGTCGCCCCGTGGGCGGTCATGATGTCGGCGTAACGGCGGGTGTCCTCGGCGACGTGCCCGGGGCGGTCGGACTGGACGAGCAACGCCGCCGCACAGCCCTGCGGGAAGCCGTAGTCGGCGAGGGCCTGCACCGCGGCGATCGAGGGCTCGTCGAGGAACTCGAGGAGACACGGCGGCTGTGGGTCCCGGCGCAGGGCGACGATCGCCTCCGCCGCGGCGGTGAGCGAATCGAACGTCGCGAGCACGGTGAGCGGGTCCTCCGGGGCCGGGACGAGTTTCGCGACGACCTGGGTGATGACGCCGAGCGTGCCCTCCGAGCCGAGGAACAGGCCGGTGAGGTCGAGGCCCGCGCTCGACTTCGCCGTCCGCCGCCCCGTCGTGACGATCTCGCCGCCGGGGAGGACGACCTGCAACCCGCGGATGTAGTCGGCGGTGACGCCGTACTTGATGCAGCAGAGGCCACCGGCGTTCGTCGCGACGTTGCCGCCGATCGTCGAACTCGCCGCCGAGGCGGGGTCCGGCGGGTAGAACATCCCCTCGACGCGGGCGGCCTTCTTGAACTCCTCGGTGACGACGCCCGGCCCGGCGATGCCGATCCCTTCGACGGGGTCGATCGCCTCGATCGCGTTCAGGCGTTCGGTGTTGAGGACGATGCACCCCTGCGTCGCGACCGCGGCGCCGTTGAGGCCCGTGCGCGCTCCCTGCGGCACGACCGGGATGCGGCGCGCCTGCGCCTCCTTCATCACCTCGACGACGTCGTCGACGTCCCGCGCGCGGACCACCTCGAAGTCCTCCGGAGCGACGGCCCCGAACGAGGAATCGACGCCGTAGGTGCGCTTGACGTCGGCGTCGGTGACCACGGGAGCGGAGTGCCTCGGCGCGGCGATGTCTGCCATGACCCGACCGTACCGCCCGTCGTTCGCCGACGATGGACTCATGAACGCTCCCGACGACCTCCGGCCAGGGAGGCGCGGCCCGCGTCAGGGGACATCGGTGACGTGCGGCGCCGCGTGTCTCGCCGTCGCGCGGCTGCTCCGTGATCCCGACCTGGCCGCCTCGCTCGACACCGACGGTGGGGACGGGCCGACCGCGTCGACCGCGGTGGGCCGATTCGGCACCCTCGAGGCCCGTGTCCATCGGTGGACCAACGGCGTGCGTGGCCCGGGCGGGCCGCAACTGCCCTGGCCACGCTTCTGGGGCACGTCGCCGTGGGGGGCCCGGTCCGCCCTCGAACACGGGGTGGCCGAGCCGGGGACCCGGTACGAGACGGTGGTGGTGCGCTTCGCGGACGGCCGCGGCCTCGCTGCGACCCACGACCGACTCCTCGCCGCGGCCGGGCCCGGCACCCCGGTCCTCCTCTACGTGGGGAACACGTGGACCCCGCGACACGTGGCCCTCATCGCCACGCCGCCCGGGGCGGACGCGCCGCTGCTCTACGACCCCGCCTCCGGTGCGGTCTCCCGGCCCTCACGGGAGGGGTTCGTCGCCCGGCGCGTCGGGATCGCCGGGTGGGACATCCCCTGGCTCGCCCTCGTGCCCCGCCCGTGACGCCGCCTCGCCCCACCCCTCGTCCCGCTGCCCCGGAAGGCCCGTCGTCGGGGGTTGCGTCGGCGGGTAGAATCGTCGGTAACGACGTTCGAGCCGTCATCAGCGGCGAGTCTCCGGAAGAACGGCGTCCGCCCCGTCGCGGCCGCTCAGTAGACCCGGACGGGTGGGCCCGTCACAGCCGCAAGGAGCGGTCGTCACCGTAGGCCCACGTGGGACGGTGACGGCAAACGAGGTGGTACCGCGGGAGCCCGGCGAGCCGGCGCGCTCGTCCTCGTGCGATCCGCCCGATCCACGACGAGAGGTACGACCTGGCGATGAGCTACCCCCAGACGGTCACCGGAGCCACCGACGACGGCGCAGGTGCGGCGTTCGGTGTCCCCACCTCGCCACGGTTCCCCGACATCGAGCAGCGCGTCCTCGCCTACTGGGCGGCCGACGACACCTTCCGCGCGAGCGTCGAGAACCGTGACGCGGGCGAACACGGCAGCAACGAGTTCGTCTTCTACGACGGCCCCCCGTTCGCCAACGGCCTGCCGCACTACGGCCACCTCCTCACCGGCTTCGTCAAGGACGTCGTCCCCCGCTACCGCACGATGCGCGGCTGCCGTGTCGAGCGTCGCTTCGGCTGGGACACGCACGGACTGCCGGCCGAGCTCGAGGCGATGAGCCAGCTCGGCATCAAGACGACGGATGAGATCCGCGAGCTCGGCATCGAGAAGTTCAACGAGGCCTGCCGTGAGTCGGTCCTGCGGTACACCGACGAGTGGCGCGACTACGTCACCCGGCAGGCGCGGTGGGTCGACTTCGACGACGACTACAAGACGCTCGAGCCCGACTACATGGAGAGCGTCATCTGGGCGTTCAAGCAGCTCTACGACAAGGGGCTCGCCTACGAGGGCTTCCGGGTGCTGCCGTACTGCTGGAACGACGAGACGCCGCTGAGCAACCACGAGCTGCGCATGGACGACGACGTCTACCAGGACCGCAACGACCCCGCGGTCACCGTCGGTCTGCGGATGGAGCCCAAGGACGACGGCAGCGACCCCCTCGGCCTCGCCGGCACGCTCGCGACCGTGTGGACGACGACGCCGTGGACCCTCCCGAGCAACCTCGCGATCATGGTCGGCCCCGAGCTCGACTACGTCGTCGTCGAGTCCGCGGTGCCCACCGGCACGACCGAGCGCTACCTGTTCGGGGCCGAGCGCGCCCGGGCCTACGCCAAGGAGCTCACCGGCGAGTCCAAGGGCGACGTCGACGCCCTCGTCGTGGGTCGGTACACGGGCGCCGACCTCGTCGGCTACCGGTACACCCCTCCGTTCTCCTACTACGCCGGCCACGAGAACGCGTTCCGCCTCGTGCCCGCGGAGTTCGTCACGACGACCGACGGTACGGGCCTCGTGCACACCGCCGGCGCGTTCGGTGAGGACGACAAGATCGTCACCGACCGGGAGGACATCGAGGCCGTCATGCCCGTCGGCATCGACGGACGCTTCACCGTGCCCGTCGACGACTACGCCGGGATGCTCGTCTTCGACGCCAACGCCCCGATCCTCGACCACCTCAAGGCGCGCACCCGACTCGATGCCGCCGCCTCGTCGCGTCCTGCGGGGCTCGCTCCCGAGGACGTGGCGACGGAGAGCGGCGCGGTCTCACCCGGCACGGTCCTCCTGCGGCGGGAGTCGTACACGCACTCCTACCCGCACTGCTGGCGCTGCCGTCAGCCGCTCATCTACAAGGGAGTGAGCAGCTGGTTCGTCGCGACGACCAAGATCCGCGACCGCATGCTCGAGCTCAACTCCGAGATCACGTGGGTGCCCGCGCACGTCAAGGACGGCCAGTTCGGCAAGTGGCTCGAGAACACGCGCGACTGGTCGATCAGCCGCAACCGGTTCTGGGGCAGCCCGATCCCGGTCTGGAAGTCCGACGACCCCGCCCACCCCCGGGTCGACGTCTACGGCAGCTTCGCCGAACTCGAGCGCGACTTCGGCGTCGAGGTCACCGATCTTCACCGCCCCTTCGTCGACGAGCTCACCCGCCCCAACCCCGACGACCCGACGGGGCGCAGCACGATGCGTCGGGTCACCGACGTGCTCGACTGCTGGTTCGAATCCGGGTCGATGAGCTTCGCGCAGGTGCACTACCCGTTCGAGAACGCCGAGTGGTTCGAGTACCACTTCCCCGGTGACTTCATCGTCGAGTACATCGGGCAGACCCGCGGCTGGTTCTACACGATGCACGTCATGGCGACCGCCCTGTTCGACCGGCCGGCGTTCCGCACGTGCGTCTCCCACGGCATCGTCCTCGGCAACGACGGCCAGAAGATGAGCAAGTCGCTGCGCAACTACCCCGACGTGCGCGAGGTGTTCGAGCGAGACGGCGCCGACGCCATGCGCTGGTTCCTCATGTCCTCCCCGATCCTGCGCGGTGGCAACCTCATCGTCACCGAGCAGAGCATCCGCGAGGGCGTACGTCAGGCGTTGCTGCCGCTGTGGAGCACCTGGTACTTCTTCAGCCTCTACGCCAACGCGGCCGACGGCGGGCACGGCTACACGGCGACGTGGTCGACGAGTTCCACCGACGTGCTCGACCGCTACCTGCTCGCCAAGCTCCGCGACCTCGTCGAGGGCATGACGACCGCCCTCGACGCCGACGACATCGCCGGAGCGTGCGACCAGGTGCGGGTGTTCCTCGACGTGCTCACCAACTGGTACGTGCGGCGTAGCCGGGACCGGTTCTGGGACACCGCGGGAACCTCCCCGGAGACGGCCACCCAGGCCTTCGACACGCTCTACACGACGCTGGAGGTGGTGTGCCGGGTGGCGGCGCCGCTGCTGCCGCTCGTCTCCGAGGATATCTGGCGTGGCCTCACCGGCGGTCGCTCGGTGCACCTCACCGACTGGCCCGACCCCGCCGACCTGCCCGAGGACCACGCCCTCGTCGCGACGATGGACCGCGTCCGCGAGGTGTGTTCGGTCGCCTCGAGCGTGCGCAAGAGCGCCGGGCTGCGCACCCGGTTGCCGCTCTCGGAGCTCGTCGTCGTCACCGAGGGCGCCGAGGCCCTGCGACCGTTCGCGTCGATCATCGCGGACGAGCTCAACGTCAAACGGGTCGACCTCGTCGACCTCGCCGGCGCCGACGCCTGGGAGTTCGGCGTCGAGCAGCGCCTCGCGGTCAACGCCCGCGCCGCCGGGCCGCGCCTCGGCCGTGAGGTGCAGACCTGCATCAAGGCGAGCAAGTCCGGCGACTGGTCGGTGGGTGAGGACGGCTCGGTCGTCGCGGGCGGCATCCCGCTGCACGAGGGGGAGTACACCCTCGAGACCGTCGTCGCCGACTCCGGTCGGGCCGAGACGCACGCGACGGCGGTGCTGCCGCGCGGCGGGTTCGTCGTCCTCGACACCCACGTCACCCCCGAGCTCGCGAGCGAGGGTCTCGCCCGCGACGTCGTCCGCGCCGTCCAGCAGGCACGACGCGACGCCGGCCTCGAGGTCTCGGACCGGATCAGCCTCACCGTGCTCGGCGGCCAGGAGGTGTGGGAGGCCACGGTCGCCCACCAGAGCCTCGTGGTCACCGAGACCCTCGCCACCCAGTTCGGCTCCGCCGCCGACCTCTCGCTCCTGCCCGGAAAGGGGGTCGAGGCGGCCGTCGGAGACGGACTGCCCGTGCGCATCGTGGTGGAGAAGCGATGACGGCCGCCGGACGGACGACCCCGCCCACGGCGCGACGAGCCGATGTCCGGTCGAGGCTGCGCTCGACCGGTCCCGTCGTCATCCGACCGGCCGACGGGGACGACCTCGAGGGCGTCGTCGCCGTCGGCCGCGCGGCGTGGCGTGAGACCCACGCGACGCTGTACTCCCCGGAGCTCATCGAACTGTTCCTCGACAAGTGGTGGACGGCGGGAGCGAACGCGCCCGCCATCCGATCGGGCCGCACGATCGTCGCCGACCGTGACGGGGAGATCGTCGGCATGGCGTCCTACGGCGTCACCGACGGTCGCTTCGTCGTGTGGAAGGTCTACGTCCACCCGGACGCGCAGTGCTCGGGCATCGGTGGCCGGCTGCTCGAGGCCGTGGAGGAACGGGCGGCCGGTCACGACGCCGTGTACCTCACGTTCACCGACGGCAACACCCGCGCCGAGTCCTTCGCCCGCACCCGCGGGTTCGTCCACGACGGGCGCGAGCAGCAGAACGGTCTGCCCGACGTCCTGTGGATGCGGCGTGGCCTCGGTGAGGCCGCCCCGGAGGTCTCGGCCACGGACGTGTCGGCCACGGACGTCCCGGCCACGGACGTCCCGTCTGCGACGGAGGACGGCGATGACCGACCGTGACGCGCGCCGGGAGGCGGCGGAGAACCTCGACCTGCGACGTCGCCTGAGGGAGGTCGAGGAGGCGATCCTCGCCCGTGCGCCGGAACACGACATCGACCCGACGCTGGAGCGGGTGCGGGAGGTGCTCGACCTGCTCGGGTCCCCGCAGACGACGGCGCCGATCATCCACATCGCCGGGACCAACGGCAAGACGACGACGGCGCGCATGATCGAGACCCTCGCGATGGAGGCGGGGTTGTCGACGGGCCGGTTCACCTCGCCGCACCTGCACGACATCACGGAGCGGATCGTGCTCTCCGGTCGACCGATCGACGCGCGCCGGTTCGTCGCGACCTACGACGACGTCCTGCCGTACGTCGAGATGATCGACGCGTCCTCACAGGCCGCCGGCGGGCCGCGGCTGTCGTTCTTCGAGGTGCTCGTCGTCATGGCGTTCGCGGCGTTCGCCGACGCGCCGGTCGACGTGATGATCGTCGAGGTCGGCCTCGGCGGCACGTGGGATGCGACGAACGCCGCCGACGGCACGGTCTGCGTCGTCACCCCGATCGCGCACGACCACCAGGCCTACCTCGGCGACGACCTGGCGACGATCGCGGAGAACAAGGCGGGGATCCTCAAGCCCGACTCCCTCGTGGTCGTCGCCGCGCAGGAGCCGGAGGCCGCGGAGGTCGTCGACGAGAGGGTGCGGGAGCTCGGTCTCACCGCCGCCTACGAGGGGCGTGAGATCGAGGTCGTGTCGCGGGAGCTCGCCGTCGGTGGGCAGCTCGTCGCGTTCCAGGGCATCGCGCGGGAGTACCCCGACGTGCTCATCCCGCTCCACGGCGAGCATCAGGCGCACAACGCGTTGCTCGCCCTCGCGGCGATGGAGGAGTTCCTCGGCGGCGGCACCGAGCCCCTCGACCCCGACCTCGTGCGCGAGGCCTTCGCGCGGGTGACGTCCCCGGGACGTCTGGAGATCGTGCGGCGTTCGCCCACGGTGCTCGTCGACTCCGCCCACAACCCGGCCGGTGCGCGCAGCCTCGCCGCCGCGCTGCGGGACTCGTTCACGTTCGGCCGTGTCGTCGGTGTGCTCGCGTGCATGGCGGACAAGGACGTCGACGGGATCCTCGAGGAGCTCGAGCCGGTGTTCGACGAGGTCGTCGTCACCCGCAACACCTCACCGCGCAGCATGCCCGCCGCACGGCTGGGCGAGCTCGCGGTCGAGGTGTTCGGCGAGGACCGGGTCACGGTCGTGAGCGACCTGCCCGACGCCCTCGATGTCGCCGCCGGCCTCGCGGACTCCGGCGACAGCGGCGGCGTGACCGGCGGCGTCGTCGCAGGAGGATCGGTCATCACGGCCGGTGAGGTGCGCATGCTCCTCGGCGTCACCGACGTGTGAGTCGGCCCGTCCCGGCGGGGGCCTCACCCCGTCGGGACTCTGAGCGGGTGTCGCCGCCTGCGCCGAGCCGGTGACCCGCTCAACGGGGGTCGACGGCGTCGCGCGCCTCGGCGACGATGAGTCGCATGGTGCGTTCGGCCGCCTCCGCGTCGCCGAGGGTGACGGCCTCGGCCACGTCGCGGTGCCAGCGGATGGCCTCGGGGAGGGGCTTGGGGGGCATGAGGTCGTGGCGGGTACGGCCGCTCAGGGCCTCGGCGACGAGAGGGGACAGGCTCGCGAAGGCCGCGTTCCCGGAGGCCTCGAGGAGTGTGGTGTGGAACCGCACGTCGTGCTCGAGGTACGTCGTGAGGTCGCCCTGGGTTCCGGTGACGAGCATCCCGCCCGCGGCGGTGACGAGGGTGGCGCGCTGCTCGGGATTCGCGCGGGTGGCCGCGAGAGCGGCGGCGAGGGGCTCGACGCCGAGGCGGAGTTCCCCGATCTCGCGAAGCTGGTCGAGGCGTTGCGGCCCGGCGAGTCGCCACCGGATGACATACGGGCTCAGGGCCGCCCACTCGGCGGCAGGGCGGATCGTGACGCCCACGCGGCGCCGACTCCGCACGATGCCGAGCTGCTCGAGGACGCGTACCGCTTCGCGCACGACGGTGCGCGAGACCCCGTATCGCTGTTCGAGGCGATCGATCGAGAGGACGGCTCCGGGGGTAAGCTCGCCGCTCGCGAGGTCGGCGCCCACGGCGTCGAGCATCTGTCCGTGCAGGCCGTCCGTCGTGCTCATGTGCGGCATCCTCCCATGCGGACGCGGGCGCTGAGATAGATCAGATGATTTCGACCGAAGGGGGTGACAAGGCATCTCTTCAGGGCAATAGTGTCACTATTGATCATCCGACAAAGGAGTCGCCATGAACGCCCTCGGCACCCTCGTGGCCGCCGACCCGATCCAGCCTGCCTACTCGACGCCGGTGCTGCTCGTGATCGCGCTGCTGGCCGTGCTCGCTCTGCTGTTCCTCATCATGAAGGTGAAGCTGCACGCCTTCGTGTCCCTCGTGCTCGTCAGCCTCCTGACGGCGCTCGCGACGAAGATCCCGCTCGACGCGCTCATGAAGACCCTGCTCGAGGGGTTCGGGTCGACGCTGGCGAACGTGGCGTTGCTCGTCGGCCTCGGCGCGATGATCGGCCGCCTGCTCGAATCCACCGGTGGGGCCCAGACCTTGGCGGACACCCTCGTCGCCCGCTTCGGAGAGAAGCGCGCCCCCCTCGCCCTCGGCATCGCCTCGCTGCTGTTCGGCTTCCCGATCTTCTTCGACGCCGGTCTCGTCGTCATGCTGCCGATCATCTTCACGGTCGCCCGCCGCTTCGGAGGCTCCGTCCTCACCTACGCCCTGCCCGCCGCGGGCGCCTTCGCCGTGATGCACGCCTTCGTCCCTCCGCACCCCGGTCCCGTCGCGGCCGGTGAACTGCTCGGTGCCGACATGGGCACGATCGTCCTCGTGGGTCTGCTCATCGGTATCCCCACGTGGTACCTCGGCTCCTACCTCTTCGGGCTGTGGTCGGGGCGTCGTGTCGACGTGCCGGTGCCGGCCATCCTCGGTGAGGTCCGCGACCTGCCGCCGGAGGAGCGCCCCGGATTCGGCCACGTCCTCGCTCTGCTGCTCCTCCCGTTGGTGCTCATCTTCCTCAACACCGGCCTCGGGACCCTCGCCACCGGCGGTGTCGTCGAGAAGGGCGCCACCTGGGTCGAGGGGCTGCGACTCCTCGGTCAGACCCCGGTCGCCCTGCTCATCACGCTGCTCGTGGCCATCCTCACCCTCAGCGGTCCCCGCCTGGGCCTGGCCGAGATCGAGAAGCTCTGCAACGACGCCCTCGGCCCGGTCTGTGCCGTCATCCTCATCACCGGCGCGGGCGGCATGTTCGGTGGGGTGCTCCGCGCCGGCGGAATCGGTGAGGCGCTCGCCGGCAGCCTGCAGGCCTCCGGCATGCCGGTCATCGTCGCCGCGTTCCTCATCTCGAGCGCGCTGCGCGTCGCCCAGGGCTCCGCCACCGTGGCCCTCACGACCGCCGCCGGCCTCATGGCCCCCACGGTCGCCGCGACACCGGGTCTCACCGGCATCGACCTCGCCTGCATCGTCATCGCGATCGCGAGCGGTGCCACCGTCCTCTCCCACGTCAACGACTCCGGATTCTGGCTCGTCGGGCGCTTCCTCGGCATGGACGTCAAGACGACGCTCCTGACCTGGACGGTGATGGAGACACTCCTCGGTGTCATCGGCTTCGTTCTCGCGGTGCTCGTGAGCCTGGTGCTGTGAGATGGGCACCATGAACACCCCCTCGTCCCACACCGACGACGCTCACCAGGGCCGTGTCGTGCACGTCATCGTCATGGGCGTCTCGGGAAGCGGCAAGACCACCGTCGCCGAAGGGTTGCAGGCCCGAACCGGCTGGGAGTACGCCGAGGCCGACGACTTCCACCCGCGCTCCAACATCGTCAAGATGATCAACGGCGAGGCACTGACGGACGCCGACCGACGTCCCTGGCTCGAAGCACTCCGAGACTGGATCGCCGACCGCGAGCGGGAGGGCAGATCGAGCATCGTCACGTGCTCGGCGCTCAGGCGCAGCTACCGCGACCTGCTCCGTTTTGGCGGCGACGTCACCTTCGTGCATCTCGACGGCGACGCCGCCACCCTCAGCGGGCGCCTCGGTGGCCGCAGCGGCCACTTCATGCCACCCAGCCTGCTCGAGTCGCAGCTGAAGACCCTCGAACCCCTGGAGCCCGACGAGAACGGCTTCATCCTGTCGATCGAGGATCCGCCCGCGCGGCTCGTCGACGAGGTCCTCACGCGACTGCCGAGCTGAGCACACCGGCCACCACGGGTCCCCACCCCCCACCCCGAAAACCCGAGATGGCAGATGGGAGGGCAGGCGAGGTACTGCTGAGGCGAGAGCTGAGCTGCCATCCCCTCTGCCATCTCGGGGTGTGGGTGGGCTCGCCTAGGATGACCGGCATGGCTGTCCCCCTTCCCGTCGTCGGCGTTCCCGGAACGATGCAGCGTCGCCTCGGGGCGGTGACCCTCGTCGGTCAGACCCCGGTGCTGCTGTTCGGGGCGATGGCCCTGTGGGGGCTGGCCTCGGCACACGGGGACCCACGTGCGGGCACCGTCTTGTGGCTCGGCCTGTTCACGACCCTCCTCGCCGTCGTCGCCGCCGCGACGATGCGGCGTCCGTTCGGCGTCACCCTGGGGTGGATCGTCCAGGTGCTCACCCTCGCCGCGGTGATCCTCGACCCCCTCGTCCTCGTCGTCGTCGCGGTGTTCCTGCCGATGTGGGTGTGGTCCCTGTGGCACGGGGCCAAGCTCGACGCGATGACGCGCGCCTACGAACGCGAGGCGCAGGCGCACGCCGGCGACACCCACTGAGAACCGTCCCTGCAGAGGGGGACGGCGACGGGTACCGGACGCGTCGCGGACCGTCACCGGGGTCCGCGGACGGTGGGACAGCACGGCCGCGGCGGATGTCCCGCCTGGATAGGGTGAGGGCATGACCGAACGTTCTCTCGTCCTCGTCAAGCCCGACGGCTACGCCCGCGGCCTCACCGGCGAGGTGCTCCGCCGCATCGAGGCGAAGGGGTACACCCTCGCCGCGCTCACGGTCCTCACCCCCGGCCGGGACCTGCTCTCCCAGCACTACGCCGAGCACGAGGGCAAACCGTTCTACGAGCCCCTCGTCGAGTTCATGAGCTCGGGGCCCGTCGCGGCCGCCGTCATCGAGGGTGAACGGTGCATCGAGGGCTTCCGCGCCCTCGCGGGCGCCACCGACCCCACGGCCGCCGCTCCCGGCACGATCCGTGGCGACCTCGGCCGTGACTGGGGGGAGAAGGTGCAGAAGAACATCGTCCACGGCTCGGACTCCCCCGAGAGCGCGGAACGTGAGATCGGCCTGTGGTTCCCCGGCCTCTGAGGTCTCCCGGCCTCTAGGGTCGTGACCTCCGAGGCGCGTGACGTCCGAGGCGCGTGACGTCCGAGGCGCGTGACGTCCGAGGCGCGTGACGTCCGAGTCCTCCTCGGGGCGAGGTGTACGCCGAGACGATCTCGGGTAAGAGCAACCCCACGCAGAGCCACCCGACGAAGGGAGCAGCAATGAGCGACACGACGACCAACCCCACCGGTGACGGCGGCGCCGACGGTGGTGCCGACTCCGGTGCCGGTGCCCCGGTGACCGGCCCCCTCGCGGGCAACCCCGAGCACGGCCCCGCCGACGGCGGCGCGGGCGACGGAGGTGCCGACGGTGGTGCCGACGGCGGCGCGGACGGTGGTGCGGACGGCGGCGCCGACGGCGGCGCGGACTCCGGTGCCGGTGACGGAGCCGCCGGCGACGGTGGTGCCGACGGTAGCGCCGATGGCGGCGCGAACCCCACCGGTGACGGTGGCGCGGACTCGGGTGCGGGCGTCCCTGCCTGATCCCGATGTCCTCGTCCGATGACGACGGGCGGGCGAGTGCTTCGGCGCTCGCCCGCCTCGTCGGTGCCGACCCCTCCGCCTTCGAGGGCGCCTGGGGCCGTACCCACCTCCTTCACCACGGCGCCGGCTTCGAGGACCTCCTCGACCTGCCGGCCGTCGACGAGCTCCTCACCACCCGGGGGCTGCGCACGCCGTTCCTGCGCGTCGCCAAGGACGGCACCCCCTTCGACGAACGCCGCTTCACGAGCGGCGGCGGCGTCGGCGCCGCGATCGCCGATCAACTCGACGACGCCCGCCTCACCGCCCTGTTCGCCGACGGCGCGACCCTCGTCCTCCAGGGCCTGCACCGCACCTGGGCCCCGGTCGCGGAGTTCGTCCGCGACCTCGCCGCGGAGCTCGGCCACCCCGTCCAGGCCAACGCCTACATCACCCCGCCCCAGTCGCAGGGCTTCTCGGCGCACTACGACGTGCACGACGTGTTCGTCCTCCAGCTCTCCGGTGAGAAGCGATGGGTCATCCACGACCCCGTCCTGCGGTGGCCGATGCGCGACGAATCGTGGGAGAAGGGCGGACGCCGCGACCTCGTCGCCCGCGCCGCGGAGGGGGAGCCCGCGCTCGACGTCGTCCTGGTCCCGGGGGACTGCCTCTACCTGCCGCGCGGTCACCTCCACGCCGCGACCGCCCTCGGTGGGGTGAGCGCCCATCTCACCCTCGGTATCCACACGTGGACCCGGCACCACCTCGCCACCGACGTGATGCGCCAGGCCCTCACGCGTGCGTCCGACCTGCGGGCGCCGCTGCCCGCCGGTGTCGACGTGGGCGACCCGACCGCGATCTCGCAGGACGCCGCCGCCGTGCGCGCCGCGCTCCTCGCCGCAGTCGAATCGATCTCCGACGCCGACCTCGCCGCCGCGATGGGCCGTCGGGCGGACGACTCCGGACGTCCCGCGCCGGTCTCCCCGCTCGCGCAGGCCGCCGCGGTCCGCGACCTCACCGCGGACAGCGTGGTCCGCGTCCGCGCCCACCTGCGACTTCGGCACGTGCCGACGGGGGAGGGGCTGCGTCTGGTCGGTCGCGGTGTCGACGTGCTGCTGCCGGAGGCGACCGCCCCACACGTGCTCGACACGCTCCTCGACGGCGCCCCGCACCGCGTCGGCGACCTCCCGGCCGCGGCGTCCGACCTCGTCACCCGCCTGCTCGCCGCCGCCGTCCTCGTCCCCGCCTGAGCACGGGAGGCGCGCGCGCTCGCGCCCCGACGGGTTGCGGGTCTCCACCTCGCCCGCAGCGCCGGTACCGGCGACGCTCGACGGCGCGACGTGGGCGGGCGGAGCCCTCAGCGCACGACGCCCAGCGGCCGGTAGCGGTGCCCGGGGAAGACGGCGGCGAGGTTCGGCGTCGCGAGGCGGCGGGTGAGGATCTCGCCGACGACGTCGCGGTAGTCGTTGGCCACGGCGAGGTCGCCGTCGTCGAGGGCCGAGGGCGCGAGCCCGGGCCACCGCCCGTGCACCCGGCCCCCGACGACGTTGCCGCCCGCGAGCAGCATGAGCCCGCCGTGTCCGTGGTCGGTGCCGCCGGCGGAGTTCTCCGAGAGGCGGCGGCCGAACTCCGTCAGCGTCACGACGGTCGTGCGGCTCCACAGCGGCCCGAGGTCGGTGCGGAACGCGGCGATCCCGCGGGCGAGGGAGTCGACGAGCCGACGCATCGGGCCCCACTCCTCGGACGGGGTGCCGTGGGGGCGGTGGAGATCCCAGTCGCCGCGGTGGTCGAGGCAGGCCGCCTCGACCGGGGCGCCGGAACGCACCGTGCGGGCGATCTCGGCCATGCCCCGACCGAACGGGTCGTCGGGGTAGGCGCTCGCCCGGGAGGGGGCGCTGCGTGACCGGGCGAGGCTGGCGACAGCGGCGAAGGTGCGGTCGGCGTCACGCGCGAGAGAGCCGCCCGCGCGGGCGTACATGCCGCGGATCGTCGCGTCGATCGAGCGCCGGTACCCCTCCCACCCCGCGATGTCGAAGCTCTCGAGCGACTCCAGCGAGGCGGTGGGGAACCCCCCGCTCGCGCTCAGGGTCGCCCGGTCGCCGAGAGTGACGGCGCGGAGCAGTCCCGTGTCGCGCGAGGTCGCGGCGAGGTGACGCCCCAGCCAACCGCTGCGGACCCCGACGGGGGCGGCGCGTTCCATGTCCATCTGCGCCGAGAAGTGGCTGCGGGTGGCGTCGGGGTGCCCGACGGCGTGGACGACGGCGAACTCCCCGGCCCGCCACAGCGGCATGAGCGGGGCCATCGCGGGATGGAATCCGAACCCGGGTGCGGCCGGGAGGACGACGTCCGGGGTGAGGCCGAGCCCGGGCCGTGCGCGACGGTAGGCCGGGTCGTCGACGGGGGCGAGGATCTGCAATCCGTCCGCCGCGCCGCGCAGGAAGATCACGACGAGCACGTCGCGCGCGACCGCTCGGGTCGCGGCCGGCGTCCTCCCGGGCGCGGCGCCGGGCGTGGCGGCCACGGCATACCGGGGGCGGGCGGAGACGGCGCCGAGCGCCCCGAGGGCGGCCAGTCCACCGAGGACCGCGCGCCGGGAGACCCGTCCCCCGGCGGAGTCCTCGCCGAGGGCCTGGGCCGCCATGCCGAGCGCCGTGTCCGACCCGAGGCGGCGGCACGCGTCGTCGGAGGCCTCGCGGTCGCCGCCGTAGACCTCCGTCGCCCCGTCGGGGCCGCGGCGGACGAGGATCTCGCGGTCGTCGTGGGTGTGCACCGGGACGACGTCGTCGTCGAGACGCCAGAGGTGGGGCAGGGTCATCGCGGCGGCCTCGCTCATCGCAGGGACATGTAGGGGGAGGCGAGCACGAGGCGCACGGCCTCGTCGGCGTTCCATTCGATCGCCTGGGGGCTCATCCGCTCGGTCGCGGAAGGCACGCCGCGGCGCAGGGTCGAATCCCGGAGGAACGTCGCGACGGCGTCCCGATCGGGGGCCGCGGGGACGTAGCCGTGCAGGCCGACATGCAGGCGGGTGGCGGCCTGGTGGTAGGTGAGCTGCGTCGTGAGGCCGAACGTCCGCGCCCACCCGCGGTGGGTCAGCGTGGCGTCCCAGCCGCCCGCGACCGCCTCAGCGGCGTTCCAAATGCCGAGCATCGCGCCGGGGTGCCGCCAGGCGTCGTTGCGGTCGGGGTAGCCCTCGGGGTCGGGATGGGCGAGCGGTTGATGGCCGAGACCGTGGGCGATCCACGCGTACGTCCCGAGCGGTGCCCACGGCGTCTTCTCGGCCGGCGGGCGGTAGGTCGGCGACGACGCCGCGTAGGCGGCGGCGAGGAACTCCTGCGGGCGGGCCCACTTCTGCCCCGTCGACGCGGCGAACTCGGTGCTCGTGAACAGGGTGCGGAGGACGGGTGCGATCGCCGTGCGGTGGCTGCGGTAGGTGACCTCGAGGCGCGACAGGAGGGACCTCGGCGGGGAGTCCGAGACGAAGCGGCGCGCGAGCCGGGTGCAGACCCGCCGCACGGTGGCCGGGTGCGACGCGAGGTGCTCGGCCAGGGCGCGGACCGCCGCCGGGCCGGCACCGGGTGAGGCGTTCGCGTGGCCGAAGCCGACGATCCGCACCGGGCCGAGCGCGTGCCACTCGGGCCGGTAGACGAACCCGCCGGTGCGCTCGTCGACGGTGAACCCCGTGAGCAGCCTGGACAGGGCCGCGACGTCGGCCTCGGTGTACGCGCCGACCCCGACGGTGTGGAGTTCGAGGACCTCACGCGCGAGGTTCTCGACGGGGTGGTCGGCGGTCGACCACGTGTTGTCGAGGTATCTCAGCATGGCCGGGTGCGTGAGGCTCGCGTGAAGGAGGTCGGCGAAGCGCCCGAGCGCGTGCGGTCGGATGGCCTGACGGTCGTACCCGGCCACCCAGCCGTGGACCTTGTCGCTGTCGAGGGCGATGTGGAGGTGGTCGTGCCAGGTCTCGACGACCCGCTCGAGCAACGGGCGGCGGGTCGTGAGCTGGCGCCACAGCGTCGCCCTCGACAGGGAGGCCTGTGCCTCCCACGGCTTGTCCCCGGTGAGGCGCATGATCGTCGGCAGGTCGGCGACCGCGGCGGGAAAGGTCCGGGCGACGAAGCGGTCGCAGGCACGGTCGTCGATGCGGGCCGGGGCCAGTTGCCGGTCGAGCCACCGCGTGGTGCCGGTGCGGCGGATCTCCTCGGCCTGCCGGGCCGTCGCCGCATGCGTCGCGCGGCGGGCGAGCAGCCAGGCCGGATCGACGCTCAACGCAAGGCCGGGGGCCAGGGGTGACCGGACGGTGGCCGGGGGACGGCTCGTGCTCACGCGTACCTCGATCCTGCGGGGTGGTCGAAGATCCAGGTCGGCAGCGCCGTACCGGATCTGACCAGCGTCGATGCGGGGATTCGGGGGTGGGTCGAATCCCGTTGCGGGTCAAGGTGGGTCCTGGAGGGGGACCGTGGTCCGGACGGAGGTGGGCGTCGGCCTCCGCTCTCGATGTGACGAGCGCCGCGCGGGGAACCCGGGTCGACACGGTGGCGTTTGCCATGCAGACGCCCCAGGCTGTGATCCTGTCGTCAGCAGCACCGTGCCGAGATCGAGAGGACCCCATGCACCCCCAGCCCGACCGCGCCGAGCCGAGCTGTAGACCCGGCGCCGCCCCGCGCCCCCCGTGCCCGGCAGGCGGTGGTGTCGCATGACGCCGCTGATCTCCCTGCTGGTGGGTGTCCTCGTCGTCCTCCTCATCACCGCGGCGACGGGCTACTTCGTCGCCCAGGAGTTCGCCTACATGGCGGTCGACCGCAACCGCCTCGCGAGCCAGGCCGCGGCCGGCGACGCCACCGCCGAGCGCACGCTCGCGATCACGAAGCGGACCTCGTTCCTCCTCTCCGGCGCCCAGCTCGGCATCACGGTCACCGGACTCCTCGTCGGCTACGTCGCCGAGCCGCTCATCGGCCAGGCGCTCGCGACCCTCACCGGGGACTCCCTCGGCACGGCCGCGGCGGTCGCGATCGGTGGCATCGTCGCGATCGGCTTCTCGACGATCGTCCAGATGCTCTTCGGCGAACTCGTCCCCAAGAACTACGCCCTCGCCCGCGCCGACGCAGTCTCCCGGTGGCTCTCGGGGTCGACGAAGATCTACCTCGCGGTCCTCGGCCCCGTCATCTGGATCTTCGACAAGGCCGCCGAGAAGTTCCTCCGCCTGCTCGGCATCGAGCCCGTCCACGACGTCGAGCACGCCGCGAGCGCCCGTGACCTCGAGGCCGTCGTCGCCGAGTCCCGCGCGAGCGGCGACCTCTCGCCCGAGTTGTCGATGCTGCTGGATCGGATCCTCGACTTCCCCCAGCGCACCGTCGAGCACGCGATGATCCCGCGTTCCCGCGTCGACGTCCTCCGCGACACCGTGAGCATCGCGGAGGCCCGCTCCGAGATGGCCGCCGGCAACACCCGCTACCCCGTGCTGGACGAGGACGAGTCGATCGTCGGCGTCGTCAACCTCGTCGACGTGCTCTCCCATCCCGCGACGTCGACGCGTTCCGTCGCCGAGATCGCCCGCCCACCACTCATCCTCACCCCGTTCATGTCCCTCCCCGACGCCCTCGACCGGCTGCGGGAGGGGAGCGAGCGCCTCGGCTGCGTCATCGACGAGTACGGCGGCTTCGGTGGCATCCTCACGATCGAGGACCTCGCCGAGGAGGTCGTCGGCGAGATCACCGACGAGCACGACCCCGACGAACCCGACTACGAGCCCGTGCCCGACGACGGGGTATGGGTGATGAACGGCGACGTCCACGCCGACGAGGTCGAACGGGCTCTCGACGTCGACCTGCCCGAGGGCGATTACGAGACCGTCGCCGGGCTCGTGCTCCAGACCCACGGCGGACTCCCCGCCGAGGGTGAGACCGTCACCGTGGAGCTGCCGCTGGACCCGGCGGACCTCGTTCTCGACGAGGGGCCCGAGCCCCGCCACCTGCACATCGAGGTGCTCGAGGTCGACACCTACGTGCCCGCCCGCGTCCGTCTCACGCTCGACGAACCCGACCGGGGCAGGTCCCGCGACGGTGCCCGTGACCCGGGGCGCGGTGGTGCGACCGCAGTCGGTTCCGGGACCGGAAGCCACGAGCGCCACGAGCGTAACGAGCGCAACGAGGGCGCCGAGGGCGCCGAGGGGGAGACCCGATGAGCGGCCTCACCGTCGTCCTCGTGACGTTCGTGCTCATCGTCGCGAGTGCCTTCTTCGTCGCCATCGAGTTCGCTCTCATGGCGGCCAAGCGGCACCGCCTCGAGGGGCTGGCGGCGACCTCACGCATGGCGCGCGCGGCGCTGCGCAACTCCTCGGAGCTCACGCTGCTCCTCGCGGGAGCCCAGCTCGGGATCACCCTGTGCACGCTCGCGCTCGGTGCCATCACCAAGCCCGCGGTCCACCACGCCCTCACCCCCCTGCTGGAGATGACCGGGCTACCCCGGTCGGCGGCGGACGTCGCGGCCTTCGTCCTCGCGCTCATCGCGGTCACATTCCTGCACCTCGTCGTCGGCGAGATGGCTCCCAAGTCGTGGGCGATCGCGCACCCGGAGAAGTCGGCCGTGCTCCTCTCGCTGCCCATGCGGGGGTTCATGTTCCTCGTTCGGCCCATCCTGCGGGCGCTCAACCACACGGCGAACGTCATCGTCCGTCGCCTCGGCGCGACGCCCGTCGACGAGCTCGCCACCGGGCAGGACCCGGCGGGTCTGCGCCAGCTCGTCGAGCACTCGGCCAACGTGGGCGCCCTCGACGTCGCGTTCCGCGCCTCGATCGAACGCGCCCTCGACCTGCGGGATCTCACGGTGGGCGATCTCCTCCGTCCCGGCGCCACGATGACGAGCGTCCCCGCCGACGCCTCGATGGCCGACGTGCAGGAGGCCACCCGGACCTCCGGCCACCTGCGGGTGCTCCTGCAGGAGGGGAGCCGGATGGTCGGGGTCGTCCACGTCCGCGACACCCTCGAGTCGCACCACGCGACGGCCGCCACGGTCGCGCAGCCCGTGTTCGAGCTCGAGGCCGCGATGCCCCTGTACGAGGCGATGGCCCTCATGCGAGAGCAGCACAAGCAGCTCGCCGTCGTGAGCCGGGGCGCCCAGCAGGTCGGCGTCGTCACGCTCTCCGACATCCTCCCGGGCCTGCTCCCCAAGGCGGCCCGTGCCGTCGCGGCGACCTGACGCCGACCCGGCGTCGTACCCCGCGACGTCGTCCGCCCCCGCGACGTGACGGGGACGCCGGTCAGGACGAACGCCGGCGCCCGGGACCATCCCCGGGCGCCGGCGTTCCGCGTCCTCGCCCACCGGTGGGTCTCACCCACGCGTCTCACCCGCGCGCGACGAACCCTGCGCGGCGGGCGGCCTCGGCGTCGGTGAACCACACGTCGGGTTCGACCGCGTCGACGCCGTCCTGCGCCTCGGCGTACACCTCGGTGGACGTCCAGGCCGGCACGGGGTGACCGAGCGGCATCGCGTGGTCGGGCAGTGGGGCGGCCGAACCGGGTCCGTACCCGCCGTCGGTCACCTCCTGATCGCTCGACACCCGATGCGTGCGCTCGGAGGTCGCCTCGTCGTGCGAGGCGTGGGTGTCGACGTCGACCATGACGGGTGCGGTGTCCGGGTCCTCGTCGTCGACGAGGAGCACGACGAGCGTGCGCGGACCATGGACGCCCTCGACGCGGGAGAGTTCGATGTCGCTCGTCGCGGACCCGCCCGAGATCCACGTGAGCGGCAGCCGCTCCTCGCGCACCGAGGGGGCGAGGCGCGCGACGGCCTCGGGCACGTCGGAGACGACCTGGTCGGCGCGGATCACGCAGACGTGCAGGTCGGGAACGAGGGTGAGGGCCCGCCGTCCCTGGTCGGGCCGGTGATCGAGCATGATCGTGCCCGATTCCGCCGCGCCCACGCAGCACGCCGTGACGACGGCGTCGGTGGCGTCGAGCTCCGCACGATCCAGGTGGGGCTCGTCCTCGCGGATCTCGAACCCTCCGGTGTGCACGGCCTCCCGCCACCGCGGCTCCAGGCCGGCCGGCAGGACGACGGAGCGGGCGCCGTGGCTGCGCAGCGCCTCGGAGATCCGTCCCGGCACCTCGCGGGTGCGGCACCGGATGACCTGCGCCTTGTAGTCCTCCACCCGTTCGATGAACAGGTCGAGGACACCGTCGGAGCGGGTGGGGCGGCCGTACTCCCAGGCGACGGGGACGTCCTGCTCGGGAGGCAGGTCGGGGATGTCGGCGAGGGCCGTGCGGATGCGCCGGAGGATCTCCTCCTTCGCGCTGCCTCGCCCCTGGGCGCCGGCGCTCGTGCCGGTGCTCGTCTCGGTGCCCGTGGCGGTCGTGTCGGTCACTTCTCCTCGCCTCCTCGCGTGCGGTTCCACCAGGAACGGAACGACTCCTTGGGTGGCACGGGGACGTCCCGCGCATTGGTCCAGGCCGACAGCGGCCACGGCATGGGGCCGATGTGGTCGGCCCGTCCGAGCAGCCGACCGGACAGACCCGACCCCTTGGTCGCCGCGGTCCAGCGACGGGGGTCGGACATCATCCACGCGGCGGCGGTCATCGCGGCCGGCTCGCCGTGGGTGAGGAAGGGACGGGCCCGACCTCGTTTCGCCTCGGCCTTCTTCGTCTCCACGACCTTGTTGCGCATGTAGACGAGGAGGTCGGGGATGGGGATGCGGACGGGGCAGACGTCGAAGCACGCGCCGCACAGCGAACTCGCGAACGGCAGTGACTTGTCGACGGCCGAGCCGGTGCCCCGCAGCTGCGGGGTGAGGATCGACCCGATGGGCCCGGGGTAGACCGAGCCGTAGGCGTGGCCGCCGACCTTCTCGTAGACGGGACACACGTTGAGGCAGGCGGTGCACCGGATGCACCGCAGCGCCTCGCGTCCCTGCCGGTCGGCGAGCACGCGGGTGCGGCCGTTGTCGAGGAGGACGACGTGGGTCTTCTCGGGTCCGTCACCGCCCGGACCGCCCGGGCCCGTCCACACCGAGTTGTACGGGTTCATCCGTTCGGCGGTGCTGGAGCGGGGGAGGAGCTGGAGGAACACTTCGAGGTCCTCGAACGTCGGCAACACCTTCTCGATGCCGATGACGCTGATGAGCGTCTGCGGCATCGTCAGGCACATGCGCCCGTTGCCCTCGGACTCGACGACGACGAGGGTGCCCGTCTCGGCGACGGCGAAGTTCGCCCCGGAGATGCCGACCTTGGCCCGGAGGAACTTCTCGCGCAGGTGCGCCCTGGCGGCGCCGGCGAGGTTGCGCGGCTCGGAGTCGAGGTCCGCGGGGGCGGGGCGGCCGTAGTGGCCCATCTCCTCCAGGAAGATCTCCCGGACCTCGGCGCGGTTGCGGTGGATCGCGGGGACGAGGAAGTGGCTCGGCCGGTCGTGCCCGAGCTGGACGATGATCTCGGCGAGGTCGGTCTCCCAGGCGGCGATGCCCGCGGCCTCGAGAGCCTCGTTCATGTCGATCTCCTGGGTGACCATCGACTTGACCTTGACGACCTCGTCGCCCGCGAGACCGGTGCCGTCGTAGGTGACCTCGTCGTCAGCGAGGGCCTCCTTGACGAGCCCGACGATGATCTCGTTGGCCTCGGCGGCGTCGCGCGCCCAGTGGACGACGGTGCCGGCCTCGGTGAGCTTCTCCTCGAGCTGGAGGAGGTAGTGGTCGAGGTGGCGGAGCGTGCGGTTCTTGATGGCCTCGCCGGCGAGGCGCAGGTCCTCCCAGTGGTCGAGCTCGTCCACGACGCGCTGCCGCTTCGTGCGGATCGTCGTCATCGCGTGGTGGAGGTTGCCCCGCTGCACCGGGTTGTCCATCTCCCGCCGTGCCCCGGCGGGGAACGGCGGGGAATCGATGAGTTCGGTCGCGGGTGGGGCGGGGGTGTGCCGGTCGGCGCCCTCGTACCGGGGCGCGGGACGCCCCGCGACCGGGATGTCCGCGCCGAGGAAGGTGGTCCGGCCTCCGCCGGCCCCACCGGTTCCGCCCGCCTGGGGTGTGGTCGTGGCGCTCACAGCGACGCTCCTTCGCGGTCGGTCTCGGTGGTGGCGAGGATCTCGGCGAGGTGGATGGGCTTGACCCCGCCCTTCTGCCGGTTGGTGACACCCGAGATGTTGAGCAGGCAGAGGTTGTCGCCCGCGACGAGGTACTCGGCGCCGGTGTCCATGACCCGGCGGGCCTTGTCGCCCGCCATCGCGGTCGAGACGCCGGGGTTCTTCATCGAGAACGTGCCGCCGAACCCGCAGCACCGGTCGGCGTCGACCAGGGGCAGGATCGTGATGCCCTTGACGGCCTCGAGGAGGCGCATCGGTTTGTCGCCCACGCGCGCGATGCGCATCGAGTGGCAGGTCGGGTGGTAGGTGACCTTGTGGGGGAAGTAGGCGCCGACGTCGACGACGCCGAGCACGTCGACGAGGAACTCGCTGATGTCGTAGGTGTGGGAGGCGACCTCCCGGGCGTCGCGGGCGAGCCCGGCGTCGCCCGCGTGCTCGGCGAGCATCTCGTGCTGGTGCCGCACCGCGCCGACGCAGGACCCGGAGGGTCCGACGACGTAGTCGTACGGGGCGAACGTCTCGACGTAGTTGCGCACGACCGGCACCGACTCGTCGAAGTACCCGGTGTTGGCGAACGGCTGCGCGCAGCACGTCTGTCTCTCCGGGAACACGACGGTGCAGCCGAGCCGTTCGAGCAGCCTGAGGACGGCCTTCGGCGTCTGGGGGAACATCACGTCGTTCGCACACGTGGCGAACAGTGCGACGCGGATGCCGTCGCCGGGGCGGGCGGTCGTCGTGGGGGCGGGGTGCGTGGTGGTCATCGAGGACTCCTTGGTGCGGCGGCGGTGCGGCGAGTCGAATCGGACGCCGGGGTGAACGGGCTCACGGGAGGATCCAGGCGAGCACCGGGGTCGAGGCGAGGCCGGAGATGAGGCACATGAACACGAGCAGGAGCAGGCTCCACGTGAACACGGCCCGGAGGATCGTCGACTCGGATCCGGCGATCCCGATGGCCGACGCCGCGATCGCGAGGGACTGCGGCGAGATCATCTTGCCGACGACGCCGCCGGCGGCGCCCGCGCCGACGAGAAGCTCCTTGTGTCCGATCTGATCGCCGACGCTGGCCTGCAGGCTGGAGAAGAGGAGGTTGGCGGAGGTGTCGGAGCCGGTGACGTAGGTGCCGATCCATCCGAGGACGGGGGCGACGAACGGGTAGAACGCACCGGCCCCGGCGATCCACAGGCCGAGAGCGAGGGTCTGTCCGGAGTCGCCCATGACGAACGCTAGCGCGACGACCGACCCGATGGTGACCATCGCGAGCCGCAGCTTGACGACGTTGGCCCACAGCTCGCCGAACAGGTCTCGCGGGGAGACGCGGTAGATGAGGCCGACGAGCACCGCGACGAGGGCCAGGAGCGTTCCGGGGTTGCTCAGCCACGAGAACGTGAACGTCGCGTGGGGCGAGGTGGTCCCGGCCGTGGTGAGCAGGCCCGACAGGCCCGGCCAGCCGACGGTGACGTCGGTGGCGGTGAGCGAGGTCTTCACCGCGGGCACGGCAGCGATCGAGAAGACGGCGATGACGAGGATGTAGGGGACGAGCGCCATGAGGATGCGCGACCGGGTGAGGCCGGTCGTGTCCGCCGGCGCGACCGGCACCGCTTCCCCTTCGAGGTCGGCGTCGAGGGGCCGCCCGACGCGCGGCACGGCCTCCTGTCCGCCGATCGGGGTCCACACGCGCAGGAACGCGATGGCGGCCCCGACGCTGATGACGGCGGCGAAGATCTCCGTGAGGTTGTAGAGGTCGGTGCCGGAGACGACCCACTTGACGGCGCCGAAGATGACGCCGATGAAGAGGCCGATCGGCCAGCACTGGGCGATGCCCTTCCGTCCGTCCATGACGGCGAGCAGGAGGAACGGCACGACGAGGCACAACAGGGCGCAGATCCGCCCCGAGATGGGCGCGACGGCCGAGACGGGCAGGCCGGCGGTCTTCGCAGCGATGAGCACCGGGAGCCCGACGGCGCCGAAGGCGACGGGGACGGTGTTGGCCAGCAGCGCGGTGACGGCCGCACGCAGCGCAGAGAACCCGACGGCGATGAGCATGACGGCCGTGATCGCGACGGGCGCACCGAATCCGGCGAGGGCCTCGAGGAGGCCGCCGAAGCAGAACGCGATGAGCAGGCCGAGCACACGCGGGTCGTCGCTGATGAGGAAGAACGTGGAGCGCAGGTCGTCGAAGCGACCGCTGATCACCGTCACCTGGTACATCCAGATCGCGCAGAGCAGGATCCACACGATGGGGAACAGCCCGTAGACGAGACCGTGCACGCTCGTGGCCAGAGCCATCGAGACGGGCATGGCGTAGACGGAGACGGCGATGACGAGCGCGACGGCCCACGAGGTGAGGCCGGCGACGTGGGCCCGCCACCGGAGGCCGCCGAGCGTGAGGAGCATGACGAGAATCGGCACGCTCGCCACGAGCGCCGACAACCACTGCTGCCCCAGGGGATCGGGGTCAGGGGTGAATGCCTGAATGACGGGCATCGAGAACTCCGTTGTTCCGGGTGCGGGCCGGACGCCCAGGGCACGAGATCCCCGATCGTCCGCCGCAAGTGAATGGTCCGACCAATTGAGAGTACGACCACGGAGGGTGCTCTTGGCGGAAATCCCCAGGCGTCGGCCGGGCTCGGCCTGTGATCTGCCTCATGCCGCCACCCCCTCGTCCCCGAGCTCGCCGCGACCCGTCGGGCGGCGGGGGTGCGATGATCGTCCGGTGGCGCCCGACCGTGAGACCCCCGACCCCGCCTGGCGGCCCGTCGAACGGGCGCGGGCCTACGAACTCGTCATCGCCCAGGTCGAGGAACAGATCACCTCGGGCTCGCTGGGCGTCGGGGACCGGCTGCCGCCCGAACGGGACCTCGCCGCGATGCTCGGGGTGAGCCGGGCCGCGGTCCGGGAGGCGATGCGCGCGCTCGAGGCGTTCGGTGTCGTGCGGGCGGGCGCCGGTGTCGGACGTGACTCGGGGACGATCCTCACCTCGATGAGCAGTGAGGCCCTCACCCAGTTCCTGCGCCTGCACGTCGCGCTCGCCCACTTCCCCATGGACGACGTCATCGAGGCCCGCGTGATGCTCGAACGGTGGAGCGTCTCGCTCGCCGCGCGCCACGCCACCGACGAGCACCTCGCCGAGCTCCTCCGGCTCGTCGAGGCGATGGAGGACCCCGCCATCACGCGGGAGGCGTTCAACGACTGCGACACCGGGTTCCACCTCGCCATCGCCGAGGCCGGCGGCAACCGCCTCGTCGCCGACATGACGAGCGCGATCCGCGGCTCGATGGAGGGGCCGATCCTTCGTTCGTTCCACGCCACCCCCGAGTGGCCCGTGCTCGTCCACGACCTGCGCACTGGGCACCGGGACGTCTACGACGCGATCCTCGCGCGCGACCCCGACGCGGCCGCGACGGCCATGGAGGACCACGTGCGCTTCGCCTACGACGCGCTGTCCTGGTCCCGCTGACCGCCGTCACCCGGGGACGCCCGCCCCCGCCATGCGTCCGTCAGCCCGTCACTCCGTCCGTCGGTCCTCCGGCCGGTCCGTCGGGGGGATGTGGGCGAGGACCGGGGGCACCGGGCCGTCCCAGCGCTCGATCTCGACGAGGACGTGCTGTCCGGTACAGCCCTGGGCCAGGCCGGAGGTGCCGACGTCGGCGGTGAGCACGTTGGGATTGCCGTGGACGCACGTGCCCGGCGCGAGGCCCGCCTCCCCGGCCTCCGGGCCGTGGCGTGCGGGGTCGTAGGGGTCGAACCACGCCCCGGTCGACAGCTGCACGACGCCCTGCCGCAGATCGCCCGAGAGACGCGCCCCGGCGAGGCACGCACCCCGGTCGTTGCGGATCCGGACGACGTCGCCCTCGCCGATGCCCCGGGCCGCCGCGTCGCCGGGGTGCAGCCGCACCGGCTCGCGACCGGCGACCTTGACCGACAACGACGTCGCGCCGTCGTCGTGTTGGGAATGGAGCCGTGCGACGGGCTGATTCGCGATGAGCAGCAGCGGGAACTCCTGTGCCCGTTCGCCGCCGAGCCACTCCTGCGGCTCGAGCCACGTCGGGTGCCCCGGGCAGTCGGGGAGGGCGTGGGCGGCGATGTCGGCGCTCGCGAGTTCGATGAGACCCGAAGGGGTCGTGAGGCGGTGGGCCCGGGGATCCGCGCGGAAGGCCTCGAAGGCGACGATCGGGCCCATGCGGGGGAGGTCGATGCCGTCCCCGGCCCAGAACTCGGCGAACGGCGGCAGGGTCGGGACCTCGACCCCGGGCGGGAGGATGCGACGTCGGCGCAGGTCCTCGCGGAAGCCCTCGTAGAGGTGCTCCACCCAGGCGAAGGCATCACGGCCCTCGGTGAACTCCGCACGCAGGCCGAGGCGTTCGGCGATGGCGGCGTAGACCTCGTAATCGTCGCGGGCGTGGGCGTGCCGCGGCGTGACCGCCCGCATGGGGGTGAGTCGTGCGCCCGAGCGGGTCCCGCCGAGGTCGTCCCGCTCGAGGGAGGTCGTCGAGGGGAGGACGACGTCGGCGTGCCGGGCCGTCGCGGTCCAGCAGGGGTCGGAGACGACGACCGTGTCCGGGCGCGTGAACGCCTCGGCCAGACGCCCGAGGTCCTGGTGGTGGTGGAAGGGGTTCCCGCCCGCCCACCACACCAACCGGATGTCGGGGTAGGTGTACGTCCCTCCGTCGTAGGCGAACTCGGCGCCCGGGCGCAGGAGCAGGTCGGCGATCTTCGCCACCGGGATGAACTCGCGCACCGGGTTGATCCCCTGGGGGAGCGAGGGGAACCGGAACGCCGTGGGGGAGCACCCCGGCTTGTTCATGGAGCCGTATCCGCTCGCGAACCCACCTCCGGGCAGGCCGATCTGGCCGAGATGGGCCGCGAGAGCGACGCCGGCCCAGATGGGCTGTTCGCCGTGCCGGGCCCGTTGGAGCGACCAGGACACCGTGACGAGGGTCCGGCGTGAGGCGGCCTCCCGCGCGAGGGCGGCGATGTCGCCGGCGGGGATCCCGGTGAGTGCTTCGGCCCACGCGGGGTCACGGCGGAGGCCGTCGGCACGTCCGAGGACGAGGTCGGCGACCTCCTGCGCGCCGACGCAGTGGGTGGCGAGGAACCGCGAGTCGGCGAGTCCCTCGACGAGCAACACGTGGATCATCGCGAGCATGAGGGCGACGTCGGTGCCGGGGGAGATCGGCCACCACGTGACGTCCCCGGCGGGCGCGGCCCCGGTGGCGACGGACCCGGGAGGCTGTTCGCCGGTGACGAGGCCCGGCGGCGGCGCGACGCCGTACCCGTCCCCGACGCGCGGGAGGTCGTCGCGCAGGGGGCTCACGCTGACGAGTCGTGCGCCGCGTTCCCGGAGGCGGTCGAGGCCGCCCGGCGTCGGGTGATCACCCGAGCCGCCGGCGTCGATCCCCGTGTTCTTCACGGGGACCCCACCGAACGCGATGAGGAGTTGGGTGTGCTCGGCGAGGACGTCCCACGTCGTCGCCGTCTGGGTGAGGACGCTCTCGTCGGCGAGGATCCGAGGGAGGATGACCTCCGAGGCGCCGGTGGAGTAGGAGTTGACGCCGCGGGTGTAACCGCCGGTCACGGTGAGGAAGCGGTGCAGCTGACTCTGCGCGTGGTGGAACCGCCCGGCGCTGGCCCACCCGTAGGAGCCGCCGTAGACCGCCTGGGGGCCGTGCTCGGTGTGCACGCGACGCATCTCGTCGGCGAGTCGGTCCAGCACCTCGTCCCACGGCGGCGTCACCCAGTCCTGCGGTCCGACGGTGTGGCCGCGTCGGGGGTCGGGGCCGGGTCCCCCCTCCCACCAGCGTCGACGCACGGCGGGGCGGGTGACCCGGGAGCGTCGCGTCACCGACCCGGGGACGTTGCCGAGAAGGGGTGAGGGGGCGGCGTCGCCGCGCCACGGCGTCACCGAGGCGACGTCGAGCCCGTCGGGGCCGGGGGCAGGGGTGAACACGCCCCAGTGGGCGACGTGCGGACTCCGCGGACTCATGGATTCCAGGGTGCCACCGGCGTCCTCGGGCCGCCCGGGGGCACTCGCCGATCGACCCCTGCGCGCGTCGTCGCCCCCGGCGCCGATTAGGGCGTGAAGAAGCCTCGCTGGTAGGGTCGAATCTTGCCGTCGATCGGCCGCGGACAGAGAGCGCCGGGTGGATTCGCCCCCGTGCACCGCGCAACGAGTGAGAAGGAGTCGTCAGTGCCGCTGGATACTGAGACCAAGAAGAGGATCATGGCCGAGTTCGGGACCGGCGAGAACGACACCGGCTCGCCCGAGGTGCAGATCGCGATGCTCACGCAGCGCATCAAGGACCTCACCGAGCACTCTCGCACCCACAAGCACGACCACCACAGCCGCCGCGGTCTGCTGCTGCTCGTCGGTCGTCGCAAGCGCATGCTGCGCTACCTCGAGTCCGTCGACATCGAGCGCTACCGTTCGCTGATCAAGCGCCTCGGTCTGCGCCGTTGACGACACGCTTTCCCACAGGGGCGGTCACCTCTTCCGGGTGACCGCCCTTGGCGTACATCCACCCCGTTGCCCGCGTCGAGATGAGCTCACGCGGCTGATCGGGGAGGATGGGCGCGCAGGGTTCCGACGTCACCGCCACCCGGTGGTGAACGACGGGAGTCACGGACGCGCGAACCTCGCGAGTCCGTGACGAGAGAACGAAGACAGCCCGGGCACAACGACGATGCACCGGGCCGACGCGAAGAAAAGGAGGGCCCACATGGAGGGTCCAGAGATCACGTCCGCCGAAGCGACCATCGACAACGGTCGGTTCGGCACCCGCACGGTCCGGTTCGAGACCGGACGCCTCGCCAAGCAGGCAGGCGGTGCCGTCGCCGCCTACCTCGACGACGACACGATGCTCCTGTCGACCACGACGGCAGGCAAGAACCCCAAGGACCAGTTCGACTTCTTCCCCCTCACGGTCGACGTCGAGGAGCGCATGTACGCCGCGGGCAAGATCCCCGGCAGCTTCTTCCGTCGTGAGGGTCGCCCCGGCACCGAGGCCATCCTCACGTGCCGCCTCATCGACCGTCCCCTGCGCCCGACCTTCAAGAAGGGTCTGCGCAACGAGGTGCAGGTCGTCATCACGGTGATGGCGCTCAACCCCGACCACCAGTACGACGTCCTCGCGATCAACGCCGCGAGTGCCTCGACCCAGATCTCCGGGCTGCCGTTCTCGGGCCCGATCGGTGGCGTGCGCATGTCGCTCATCGACGGTCAGTGGGTCGCGTTCCCGAACTTCAGCGACGTCGAGCGTTCCGTGTTCGACATGGTCGTCGCCGGTCGTGTCGTCGGCACCGACGCCGAGGGCAAGGACGACGTCGCGATCATGATGGTCGAGGCCGAGTCCACCGACTCCACCTGGGACCTCGTGAAGAACCAGGGCACCACCGCGCCGACCGAGGAGGTCGTCGCCGAGGGTCTCGAGGCGGCCAAGCCGTTCATCGCGACGCTGTGCCGCGCGCAGTCCGAGCTGGCCGCTCAGGCCGGCAAGGAGGTCCAGGAGTTCCCGATCTTCCTCGACTACGAGGACGACGTGTACGCCGCCGTCGAGGAGGCCACGAGCGACAAGCTGCGTGAGCTGCTCTCGATCGCCGGCAAGCAGGAGCGCGAGGACGCCCTCGACGAGGCCAAGGACATCCTCAAGGCCAACCTCGCCGGTGAGGGCAAGCCGTTCGAGGGTCGCGAGAAGGAGATCTCCGCGGCCTACCGTGCGGTCCAGAAGAAGCTCGTGCGCGAGCGCATCCTCACCGAGAAGGTCCGCATCGACGGCCGGGGACTCGCCGACATCCGCGCCCTCGGCGCCGAGGTCGAGGTCCTGCCGCGCGTGCACGGTTCGGCGATCTTCGAGCGCGGCGAGACGCAGATCCTCGGCGTCACGACGCTCAACATGCTCCGCATGGAGCAGCAGCTCGACACCCTCTCGCCGGTGACGCGCAAGCGCTACATGCACAACTACAACTTCCCGCCGTACTCCACCGGTGAGACCGGTCGGGTCGGCAGCCCCAAGCGCCGCGAGATCGGCCACGGTGCGCTCGCCGAGCGGGCCCTCATGCCCGTGCTCCCCACGCGTGAGGAGTTCCCGTACGCGATCCGCCAGGTGTCCGAGGCTCTCGGCTCCAACGGGTCGACGTCGATGGGCTCGGTCTGCGCCTCGACGCTGTCGCTGCTCAACGCCGGTGTCCCGCTGCGCGCCCCGGTCGCGGGCATCGCGATGGGTCTCGTCTCCGCCGAGATCGACGGGCAGACGCAGTACGCGGCGCTCACCGACATCCTCGGCGCCGAGGACGCGTTCGGCGACATGGACTTCAAGGTCGCCGGCACCCGTGAGTTCGTCACGGCGATCCAGCTCGACACCAAGCTCGACGGCATCCCCGCCTCGGTGCTCGCCGGTGCGCTCACGCAGGCCCGCGACGCGCGTCTGCACATCCTCGACGTGATGAACGAGGCCATCGACGCGCCCGACGAGATGAGCGCCTACGCGCCTCGCGTCATCAGCGTGCAGGTCCCGGTCGACAAGATCGGTGAGGTCATCGGCCCGAAGGGCAAGATGATCAACCAGATCCAGGAGGAGACCGGCGCGGACATCTCCATCGAGGACGACGGCACCGTCTACATCGGTGCGACCGACGGCCCGTCGGCGGAGGCGGCGCGCGCGCAGATCAACGCGATCGCCAACCCGCAGATGCCCGAGGTCGGCGAGCGGTTCCTCGGCACCGTCGTCAAGACGACGACGTTCGGCGCGTTCATCTCGCTGCTGCCCGGCAAGGACGGCCTGCTGCACATCTCCGAGGTGCGCAAGCTCGTCGGTGGCAAGCGGATCGATTCGGTCGACGACGTCCTCTCCATCGGCCAGAAGATCCAGGTCGAGCTCAAGGAGATCGACCCGCGCGGCAAGCTCAGCCTCGCCGCCGTGCTCACCGAGGAGCAGCAGGCCGCGGCCGCTGCCGCCGGCGAGCACGAGGATCGGGGACCGCGCCGCGAGCGTGGCGACCGTGACGGCGAGCGTCGTGACCGCGGGGAGCGCCGTGAGCGCGGCCCGCGCCAGGACCGCACCGAGCGCGAGCCCAAGGCCGACTCCGACGGGGAGAGCGGCGCACCGGACCACGAGTCCGACGAGGAGCGCGCCGAGCGCCGCAGCCGTAACCGCAACCGTCGCCGCGGCAACCGCGGCCGCGGAGGCAACGGCGACGGTGGCGGCGAGAACGGCGACGGCGGCACCGTCGAGACCGGCGAGGGCAGCGACGCGGCCGACGCCATCGTCGACGCCCACGGCCAGGACGCCACCTCGGCGGCCTCCGAAGAGGCCTGATCCGGCTCGCGCCTGAACGACCCGAGGCCCCGTCCACCATCGGTGGGCGGGGCCTCGTCGTGGGTGAGGGGCCAAGCAGGCGCCGTGTCCGGCTGGGATCACCGGTGGGAGTGTCGTCCCTTCGAGCAGTGCAGCCGGGCTGGGGGCACCGATGAGCAGACCGTCATGGCCTGGGGCCACCTCGCAGGGTGACGCCCCTCGGGCAGAGCGCGTGCCGAGTGAACGCTCTGCCCGGGTGGGCGAGGCGAGCCGGAATCCGGTGGACGCCTCCAGATCGGCCGAACGACGATGACCAGGTGACCGCCACCACGACACACCTGCACTGGGATCACCTGCGAGCCGACATGGTCGAGCAGTGGGCCGACCTCACGAACCTCCTCGCCCGGGTCGATGGCACCGAGGAGTTCTTCGAGGCCGCCGACCTCGCCGAGGAGCTGCGAGGGACGGGCTTCACCCCCGAGACGGACACGTGGGCCGTGTGGGACGGTGAGCGCCTCATCGCCTACGGGCAGGTGCGGGTCGGGGACACCCTCGATGAGCAGGGGCGCGCACGGGTCAGCCACGACGGCGGTGTGCACCCCGACTGGCGCGGGCGCGGCCTGGGGCGCGATCTCGTCGCCCGGGCGACGGCGCGAGGCGTCGAGCTCGCCGGGCAACGCCATCCCGGCGCGCCTCACTTCTTCCGCAGCGGAGGCGAACTCGAGGGGTCCGACGCCCGGCGGCTCCTCACCCATCTCGGGTACACCGTGGCCCGGTACTTCAACGAGCTGGAGCGACCCCTGCCCGGCGCCGACCTGGCCCCCTCGGACGTGGACGGTTTCACGTTCGTCACCCCCAACGACGAGCACGAGGAGGGTGTCCGCCTCGCCCACAACGCGGCCTTCGCCGACCACTGGGGCTCGGCACCCTCGACCCCGGAGCGGTGGCACGACCTCTGGTCCTCCCGCTCCCAGCGACTCCCGTTCTCGACTCTGGCCCTGGGCAAGAACGGTGACGTGGCCGCCTACGTCATGACGAGCCAATGGACGCCGCGCGAGCTGTACGTCTCCATCGTCGGCACCGTCGCCGGCGCGCGGGGCCGCGGGCTCGCGGCCGCATGCATGGCGCGGTCGCTCGGGCTGGCTGCGGCGTCGGGTGAATCCGACACCGTCAACCTGGAGGTGGACTCCGACAGCCCCACGGGGGCCACCCGCGTGTACGAGCGGCTCGGGTTCACCCTGGCCCGCACGTTCGCGTCGATGGAGCGCGTCCCGTCGTCCTGAGCTGGGCGGGAGGACGCCGGGCCAGCGCGGGGACCGACGTCGTCAGCGCCCCGCCTGGGACATCTGCCGCTCCCGCCTCGCGGTATCGCCCCATCGAGGCGGTGCGCGCGCGAACCGCGTCGATGACGGCGTCGACTTGCCAGGGTGCGGGGGAAGTCCGTACCGTGTCTCCGGTACGTGATGAGTCAACTAAACGGAGTCTTGTTGTGAGCCAGGCTGTTTCCACCACTGAATCCCGCGCCACGTCGACGGCCCGCGTCGACGCCGCCGGGACCCCGCCGCTGCCTTCGGCGGTGCGCGACGTCGTGCTTCTCCTCGCCCGCGTGCTGCTCGGCGTCATCCTCATCGCCCACGGGCTCCAGAAGTTCGTCAGCAACGGCATCGCCGGGACCACCGAGATGTTCACCGCGGTCGGCGTGCCGATGCCGCAGGTCTCCGCCGTCCTCGCCGCCACCATCGAGACCGTCGGCGGCGGACTGCTCGTCCTCGGGCTGCTCACCCCCCTCGCGGGCGTCCTCGTCGCCGCCGTCATGGCCGGCGCGGTCTGGTTCGTCCACATGGGGCAGGGCCTGTTCGCCTCCGACGGAGGCTGGGAACTCGTCGCCGTCATCGCGCTGGCCGCCCTCACCTTCGCCGTCACCGGGCCCGGCCGCGTCAGCCTCGACGCGCTGCTGCTCCGCTCCCGCCGCCGCTGACCGACACCCCCGTCGGTCGACTGCCCCGGGGCTGGGCCCGACCTCACCCCGCCCGCGCGACGTTCGGCGTCGAGCGCCGCGCCGGGCTCACCGCCGAGCCCGTCCGGCTGACGGCGGGCGGGGTCCACGTGGGCCGTCGGTGATGACGGCGCCGCGGGGCACGTGCAGGTGGTGGCTTCGGTCGAGGTTGGTGGGCTCCCCACGCTCGTGAGGTACGCGCACCCGGCCGATGAGGAGGCCGGAGGTGTGCGATGAGTCTGACGACGTCGGTGCTGGCAGGACCGGTCGACCGGCGCACCGGCCTGCCCCGCCGCCTCGACGTGCTCGGGTCCTGCGTCACCGGGAGCACCCTGCCGTGGACGTTCGAAACCCTCGACGGCGGCCGCGGCTCCCGCGAGACCGCACCGACCTGGCGCCTGCGGCCCGGATTCGGGGTGACCGAGGGGCAACTCATCATCACTGGCCTTGCGCTCGCGTTCGCGGGCACCGAGGGTGCCGACGAGGCCGGGCGGCGCCGTCGCCGCCGCCTTCACGGATCGGGCACCGACATCGTCGTCATCCCCGACCACGTCACCGCCGCCCGCCCGCTGACCGAGCTGCCCATCGCGGTCGTGCTGACCGCGCCCCAGCAGGCCACCGCCCTCGCCGCCGAGCTGGCCGGCACCACATCCTGGCGCATCACCACAGCGACCCACGACAGCTGAAGGGTTCCCCTGCGGCGCCTGTGACGTTCCTGGTCAAGGACGGCCAGATGCGCTGTGCCGTGCTTTATGCGTCGAGATGACGGAAGAACGTCGTAGCGAGCAGAAGGTGGGCGCGCCGTGCGTTGCAGCCGGCTGTGCCTCGGGCCTGGGCGGTGCAGCGCGGAACCACCTGCTGACGCCCGGGTGTCGCTGTCCTCGGGTGACACGGTGATCGTGCGCCGGTCACGCTGCCTTCGGTGTCAGCTCGCGCCAGATGTACGCGCCCGCCATCGAGCACACGCGGGGGTTGTGTCTGGCCGGTGCGGCCACCTCGCACCCACCGTTCGCGGTGAGGTGAAGAAGGCCGTCAAGGAGGACCTCGTGGACGCCGAGGATGTCCCGGACTCCGTCACGCCCTGAGCGCCGTTCAGCTGTCGACTCGGCGGTCGACCTCGTGAGGTTCGCTCACTTCGCGGGGTGGTCAGCCGACGAAGTGGCGTGAACCGAGGCGCTCCTGCCGGTCGCGGCGCCCCAGCCACCAGGCCAGGCCCGCACCGGCGAGGGCGCCGAAGAGGTGGCCCTGCCACGACACCCCGGTGTGGAAGGGCAGGACGCCCCAGAGCAGCGACCAGTACAGGGCCATGACGACGAGGCCCACCAACGCCGAGCCGAGGCGTCGGGCGGCGAATCCGTACACGGTGAGGAACGCCGCATAGCCGTACACGACGCCGCTGGCGCCGATGTGGACGCTGTTCGAGGCGCCGGTCAGCCATGTCCCGAGTCCGCCGAGGACGATGATGCCGGCGGTCGCGAGCCACAGGTGCCCTGTGCTCAGCGCCACGAGCTACCCCAAGACGAGGAGCGTCGTCGTGTTGGCGACGAGGTGGCCGAACCCCAGGTGCAGGAAGGGGGCGAGGACGATGCCGGACAGGTGGTCCAGCTCCCGCGGGCGAATCCCGAAGGCGTCGAGATCGAGCGGCAGGATGAGGTCCACGACCTCGCTGATCCACATGAGCCCCACGAAGACGAAGACCGGGAGGGCCCGGTACCGCCACGACCCGGGAGCAGTGGGTGTCGCCGGGCTCACCAGCGATGTCCTGAGGGGGCGCGCGACTCCGTGGAGGTGCGTGCCCTCTGGGAGCCGACGGTGGCGGTCATCGCCATCATCGCCACCATCACGAGCAGGGTCACGACGGCGACGATGACGACCGCGACGGCAACCCTGCCGAGCCAGGGCCAATCGGTGTAGGCCCGCAACAGGGACAGCGTCACGAGGCCGGCGGTGATCGAGGTGATCGTCGTCGCCATCCGAATGAGGCGGGACGGTCGGGGCGTCTCGGGCATCCCGCGAGGCTACCAAGGCGCGCTCGCCCTGCACCCCGCGGAGACCGGACCCCTGCATTCGGCCGGGCCTCATCGCGTCATTGGTTTCAGAGGGTGAGTGCAACGCCTGCGGTTGAGGGGTTGTCGTGGTCGGGTCTCCGTTGTGGGTGCGGCCTGAGGCGCTGGCGCACGTCATGCAGGGGTGACCAGGCTCATGTCGGTGCCTCTGGGGATGATTTGCGGATGAGGCCGTTGGTGATCTTGTTGGTCGGGCGTTGCCAGGGTGAGCGGGGGCGGCGACGTGTCTTGATGTTGGCGGCGATCTCGATCTGCGGCGCACGGGCCATGACACCGCCCGATGCGAGGTGATGAAAAGACTGCTAAGAGCTATTGGAATCGCACACGTGTGCGAGTATGATGGGTTCTATGACCAAGCCTCTCGAGCCCCCCGAGCTGTCGCTGGACTCAGCCGTCGCGCTGCTGGGTCTGGGGCGCCTGGGTGCGGTGCT